>CAZKJJ010000062.1:0-9560 GCA_964553055.1 uncultured Acidimicrobiia bacterium | reverse complement strand
CATCACCACCCCCGGTCAGCTGGTACCCAAGATCGAGCGCGCCAGGGAGGCAGCTGCCCAGGCAGGTAGGGACCCTGCGGCGCTCGAGGTCAGCGTCATGGGACCCGTCCTCGTCGGACGAGACGGGACCTCGTACGCGAACAGGCTCGGCAGGGCTGCTGCTGCCCGAGGTCAAGAGGCGAGCGCCTTCGAAGCCCGACTGGAAGCTCTGGGAGTCCCCAAGGGCCCTCCCGAGGAGGCAGCCGAGATCCTGGAGGCCCTCGAGGAGGTAGGCGTCGGCCGGTTCTACGTCCAGCACTTGGAGCTGTGGGACCTCGACCCGCTCACCGAGACGTTCGAGGTGCTGCTCGCCTTCTAGGAGAGCTCGGCCCAGACCGCACCCGAGCGCTCGACCAGCAGGTTGACATCGACGCCGAAGACGGTGGTTGGCGTACCGGCAGCCGCCCACACCCTCTCGTTCCTCAGGAGCGATCGATCGGCCCACACCGGCAGCGGTTGCGAAAAACCGAAGGGCGGCGTGCCTCCTGCCGCGAACCCGGTGGCTTCCCTGCACAGAGCGAGCGAGGCCCTCTCCACTGTCGTACCGCCCGAAGCCTCAGCGAGCTTCCGGGGATCGAGTCTTCTGTCGCCTGCCACCAGCGCCACCACCGGTGAGCCGTCGACGGTGAACACGAGCGACTTCACGATCGCCGAGACCTCACAGCCGATGGCGGCTGCGGCATCAGCGGCGGTCTTCGTCCCCTCAGGGAACTCCGAGACTTCGATGGGGAGACCGAGCCTGCCAGCCTCCTCGACCACTCGCCTGGAAGCGGATGGGAGCGTCACGACACGACTCTAGGAGTCGGGGACGAGTGCCGATAACGGTGGTCTGGTGAGAACACACAGGCTGATCGTTGCTCTCTCGCTCCTGCTCGGGGCATGCGGCGGACCGGCCACGGAGGAGCCGCCCCAGGCACCGCCTGCCGATCTCGCCGAGCCCGCTGTCCAACTCCCGGCAGGTGGGCTCTTCGCCTACGCATACGAGCCAGGAAGCACCTACACGTACTCCTTCGAGATGCGCCAGCACCTCGACGTCGAGATGACCGCAGAAGGGTCTGATTCCCTCTTCGAAGGTGAGGAACCCCCACCAGGCCATGTCGATGCCGACGTGCTCGTCTCAGGCCTGCTCACCTACGACGTTGCACGAGGATCTGACCCAGACACGTACGAGATCACGATCACCGGGTCCCTCGAGGACCTGCAGGTGTCGGGGACCGTCGACGGAACGCCTATCGAGGACGAGCAGGCCCTCGCAGATACGGGAGCACCCGACCTCGTCGAGATGCCAAACGTACGGCTGGTCATCGACTCGCACGGAAACCTCCTGGAGGCAGACGTCGACGGGGAGGAGATTCCCGACCTCAGCCTCCTCGACGACCCCTTCGCAGGTTTCCAGAACGTGATGTCCGGGGGCCTCAACGGCCACTTCGGGCCGGCCTTCCCTGTAGGCCCGCTCAGCGTTGGTGACACCTGGGGGGACAGCATCGAGCGTGACGTACTGGACCAGAGCTTCACGACCGACGTGACCTACACCGTGGCGGGGATCGAGGAGTCTGAGGGCGGATCGCTGGCGGTGATCAACCAGACGATGGATTCCTCGGGTCTCACGATCGACTTCGGCCAGTTCTTCGCCGCTCTCTTCGAAGGGTTCGAGGGAGCGGAGGGGGCAGAAGCCCCAGAACTCGACTTCAGTTTCGTGATCTCACTCGATCCTGCCACCGCATCGGGAACCGTGTGGTTCGACCCTGTTGCGGGCGTGACCGACCGTTACCGACAGGACACCGAAGCGACGATGTCCATGGACTTCTCCATGGATGACGGCGAGCAGTCCGGTGAGGTCCACATGGACATGAGCTTCGACATCTCCGTCGATGCCGAGCTGACCGCCTGACGACGTTTCCCCTATCCGGGTAGGGGTAATAGGCTCAGGGTATGGGACAGCCCTTGCTGGTCATCGACGACCTTCACGCCTCCGTGCAGGGTCATGAGATCCTCCGCGGGGTCGACCTGTCGGTGGGACGCGGCGAGATTCACGCCCTCATGGGACCAAACGGGTCAGGGAAGTCGACCCTCGCCCACGTGCTGATGGGCCATCCCGCCTATCAGGTCACTTCGGGAAGGGTGCTCTACGAAGGGGAGGACATCACGTCCCTTCCCTCCTATGAGCGAGGAAGGAGAGGGATGTTCCTCGCCTTTCAGTACCCGGAGGAGATACCAGGCGTGACCGTCGTGAACTTCCTCCGCACTGCCCTCTCGAACAGGACAGGGACCGACTACACCGTGCTCGAGCTCAGACTGAGGGTCATGGACGCGATGACCGAGCTCGGCATGGAGTCTTCCTTCGCCGATCGGTACTTGAACGAGGGCTTCTCGGGCGGGGAGCGCAAGCGCAACGAGATCCTCCAGATGGCAGTGCTCCAGCCGGAGCTCGCCATCATGGACGAAACGGACTCAGGGCTCGATATCGACGCCCTTCAGACCGTGGCTGAGGGCGTGAACCGCATGATCGCACCGGAGCGCGGGTTTCTGATCATCACGCACTATCAGCGGCTACTCGAGTACATCACACCGACCATCGTGCACGTGTTCGTGGAAGGCAGGGTGGTGACGTCCGGCGGCCCCGAGCTGGCCATGACACTCGAAGATCAGGGGTACGATGCATTCCGGCCGGAGGTCGTCTCCTGATGCTCGATCTCTCACATCTGATCGCGGAGTTCCCGATCCTGAGACGCGACGTCCGTGGCAGGCGCCTCGTGTATCTCGACTCGGGTGCGAGCTCCCACAAACCGGAGCAGGTCATCGAAGCGATGGACGAGTTCCAACGGAGCCACTACGCGAACGTGCACCGGGGGGCCTACCTCCTGGCAGAGGAGGCCACGGACGCGTACGAGGAGGCCCGCCGCAAGGTCGCTGCCTTCATCGGAGCGGACTCGCCGAGCGACATCGTGTTCACCAGAGGAACGACGACGGCCATGAACACGGTGGTGTTCGGATGGGGACTCCAGTACCTCGAGGCGGGCGACCAGGTGATGCTCACCACCATGGAGCATCACGCCAACATCGTCCCATGGCACCTTCTGCAACGCCTGGTCGACCTCGAACTCGTGTACGTGCCTCACACCTCGGACTACAGGATCGACATGCAGGCCCTCAGAGACCTGCTCACCGACCGAGTGAAGATCGTCTCGTTCACGGGAATGTCGAACGTTCTGGGGACGAAGCCCCCCATTGCCGAGATCGCGGGCCTTGCCAAAGAGGTGGGAGCGCTGACGGTTGTGGACGCGGCACAGCTCGTGGCTCACGAGCCCATCGACGTGCAGGCGCTCGGTGTCGATCTCCTGGCGTTCTCCTCTCACAAGATGGTCGGCCCCACGGGGATCGGTGCCCTCTGGGGTCGCCGCGAGGTCCTCGACGCCATGGAGCCGTTCGAGGGAGGGGGGGAGATGATCTCGGACGTCAAACTGTACGAGTCGAGCTGGGCTCCCGTCCCGCAGAAATTCGAGGCAGGGACGCCCCCCATCACCGAAGCTGTCGGCTTCGGAGCTGCCGTCGAGTACCTCGAGAAGGTGGGCATGGACGTGGTTGCTGCCCACGACCACGAGCTCACCGCCTATGCACTCGACCGTCTGCGGGAGGTCCCCGACCTCACGATCTACGGGCCTGCAACGCCCGAGGACCGCGGAGGTGTGATCTCGATGGCCATGCAGGAGGTCCATGCCCATGACCTCGCGACCATCCTCGACGAGGAGGGAGTCGCGGTCAGGGCAGGTCACCACTGCGCGCGGCCGCTGATGACGCAGCTCGGCGTTCCTGCCACTGCCAGGGCCTCCTTCGCGGTGTACAACACGACCGAGGACGTCGACGTCCTCGCCGAGGGGCTCCTCAGAGCCCGCCGAATCTTCGGGCTCTCCTGAGATCTCGATGTCCGACAGCCAACGGGCAGCTCCGCTGACGGGCCGCCGACTTCTTCCTGCTGCCTAAGGTCGTCTCCTGATGTCCGTCGAAGAGCTGTACCGCGAAGTCATACTCGATCACTATCGGAACCCGAGGAACCGCGAGCCGATCTCGGCACCAGACGCCCACGCCGAGGGGACGAATCCGTTGTGCGGCGACGAGGTCACGGTCGACCTGATCTATGAGGACGATCGGATCGCAGCAGTCTCGGTCAGGGGCCAAGGCTGCTCCATCAGCCAGTCCTCGGCCTCGATGATGAGCGATGCGATCAAGGGAAAGAGCCTCCGCGAGGTGCGCGACCTCGCGGAGAGGTTCAAGACGATGATGGCGATCACGGAAGGGGATGACCCTGGGCTCGATCCCGACAGGCCGGGGGCGGTGCTCGGCGACCTCGAGGCGCTTCAGGGTGTCCGCAAGTTCCCTGTGAGGATCAAGTGCGCCGACCTCGCCTGGACGACGCTCGAGGAGGCGCTGAACAGCTAGTCCAGGATGCCGCCCTCGGTCATTCTGCGGAGATCGAGCACCTGGTTCAGCTGGTCCTCGGTGAGAACGCCTCTGGCCAAGGCCACCTCGCGAACGCCCTTGCCCTCCGTGAATGCTTCTTTGGCGATCTCGGCCGCCTTGTCGTAGCCGATGTGCGGATTCAGGGCGGTGACGATCGAGATGTTCCGCTCGACCAGCGCCTTCGCCTGGTCGACGTTCGCTTCGATCCCAGCCACGCACTTGGCGTTGAGGTTCTCGGCCGCCGCGGCCAGCAAGGAGATGGATTCGAGGACGTTGTGAGCCAGCATCGGCATCATCACGTTGAGCTCGAAACTCCCGCTTGCGCCTGCCCAAGTGATCGCCGCGTCGTTGCCTATCACGTGGGCCGCGACCTGCATCGTCATCTCGGGCATGACCGGATTCACCTTGCCCGGCATGATCGACGAGCCCGGCTTGAGGCTCGGCAGCCGAATCTCCGAGATCCCTGAGCGGGGACCTGAGCCGAGCCACCGCAGATCGTTTGCGATCTTGTAGAGCGAGACGGCAACCGTCTTCAGAGCTCCTGATGCCATCACGACCGCGTCCTTGGCTGCCATGGCCTCGAAGTGGTTCTCTGCCTGCCGGAACGGATAGCCTGTCTCTCCGGCGATCAGCTCCACCACCCTGGCTGCAAACCCCACAGGAGCGTTGAGACCGGTGCCGACGGCGGTGCCTCCCAGTGCCACTTCGTCGAGGTCCGGCAGGACCATCTCGACACGGTCGAAACCCTTCCGTACTTGAGCCGCGTAGCCCGAGAACTCCTGGCCCAGCGTCACGGGTGTGGCGTCCATGAGATGGGTCCTCCCTGACTTGACGACATCCGCGAAGGCTTCGGCCTTGGACTCGAGGCCCGCAGCAAGGCTGGACACGGCAGGCAGCAGCTCCTCTCTGATCTCGACGGAGGCCGCGATGTGGATCGCCGTGGGGATCACGTCGTTGGACGACTGCCCGAAGTTGACGTCGTCGTTCGGATGCACCGCCCGCGTCCCAGAAGCCCCTTCGAGTATCTCGGACGCCCTGTTGGCTATGACCTCGTTGGCGTTGGTGTTGGTCGACGTACCCGACCCTGTCTGGAAGATATCGAGCACGAAGTGGTCGTCGAGTGCTCCCCCCTGCACCTCGGCGGCCGCCTTGCTGATGGCTTCGGACCTGTCATGCGAGATGTAGCCGCCCTCGGCGGCGGCAACGGCTGCCGCTTTCTTGATCAGCCCGAGGGCCCAGATGAACCTTCTTCCGAAGCGAAGCCCCGAGATGGGGAAGTTCTCCGCCGCCCGCTGTGTCGAGGCCCCGTAGTAGGCGCCTGCGGGAACCCTCACCTCACCCATCGAGTCTCGCTCGATTCGCTCTTCCACAGTGACTCCTCGATGGCCCTCTGCTCTGAGGTTAGAAGGCCTCGGAGGACGCGGCGTCGTGGCCTCCGAGAAGTCACCACTGCACAGGCCTCACACGTCGAAGGGCGTGTCCGTCAGCTGCTCCGAGGCCTTGGGGATGTCATCCGCCACGCTGGACTCCGGTAGGCCGAGCTGTTGCCGGAGGCGCCTGTAGCCCCCTGCCTCGAGGTCGTCCGCCAGCTCGGGCCCTCCGCTCTGCACGATCGTCCCGTCGATGATCACATGCACGCGGTCGGGGCGCAGGTACCGGAAGATCCTGTTGTAGTGCGTGATCAACACCACAGCCCTCCCCGGATCGCGCAGTCTCCCGACGGCAGCTGCCACTTGGCGTACCGCGTCGATGTCGAGGCCGGAGTCGATCTCGTCCAGCAGAGCCACCTTCGGCTCGAGCACGCTCATCTGGAAGAGCTCAGACCGTTTCTTCTCGCCACCTGAGAGGTCGTCGTTGACCGAGCGATCGAGGAACGGCTCGACGTCGAGGTCTGCTGCTCGAGCGGCTAGGCGCTCGAGGACCTCGTCTTCACCCATACCCATCTCGTCTGCGGCCTCCTCGATGAGGTCGCGTAGCGTGACACCTGGGATCTCGACCGGATACTGGAATGCCTGGATGAGACCAAGGCGCGCTCGTTCGTCGACCTCGCGACCCATGATCTCGCTCTTCCCGATGCGGACCGAGCCTGAGACCGCGTAGCCTTCTCGCCCGGTCAGGACATGACAGAGCGTCGACTTTCCTGAGCCGTTCGGACCCATGAGACCATGGATCTCTCCAAAAGGAACGGTCAGGTCGACCCCATGGAGGATCTGCTTGCCATCCACGGACGCCTCGAGGCTCTCGATCGCGAATGCCGTCATGACCCCTCGATGTACACGTCGCCATCTCTGACGTCGGTCCTGTAGACGGCGACAGGCTTGGTAGCCGGGAGGGAGGCAGGCTCGCCCGTTACGAGATCGAACTCGGACCCATGGCGAGGGCACTCGACCGTCGTGTCGAACACCTCCCCTTCCGACAGCGAGGCCTCGGCATGACTGCACAGATCTGCGACTGCGTAGACGCTGTCGCCTATCCGAAACAGCGCCACCGCATCGCCTTCGACATCCACCAGCACGCCCTCCCCCTCGGGGAGACGGCCGAGCTCAGCCACTTTGACCCACGTCACAGTCTTCCCTCCGACTGCGCCTGAACGAACTTCCTGGCAACTTCCGCCCTGATCGGCTCCGCCGCTGCAGCCTCGGGAAGCCGTCTGAGCACCTCCTCGAAGAACCCCCTGATCAGTAGCCGCTCCGCCCTGGATCCTGGAAGGCCGCGGCTTCTCAAGTAGTAGAGGTGCTCCTCGTCGAGCGGACCAGACGTCGACGCATGACCGCACATGACGTCGTCTGTCAGGATCTCGAGGTTGGGTACCGACTGCGCCTGGGCGCCTTCGGAGAGTACGAGGTTCTTGTTGGTCTGGAAGGCGTGTGCCCTACCGGCGTTCCTCTCGATCTTGATCAGACCCGAGAAGACGGAGCGGGCGGTGTCCTCGACCGCTCCCTTGAGCAGCATCTCTGATGTGGTCGAGCGAGCCAGGTGGTTGATGAAAGCCCTGTAGTCGAGGACCTGGTCCCGGTCCCCGAAGTAGAGGCCGAGCACCTGGACCGCGGCGCCTGGTCCCTCCAGGTCGATCGTCATGTGCAGCCTGCTCAGCCGAGCGCCCAGACCCGCCTCCGCGACCACCAAGGAGGCATCCCGCCCCAACCTCGCCCTGAGGTGTGCGATCGACCGAGTTCGCTCACCGAACTGCTGCACGATCGTGACCTTGCCGCGGGCCCCCGCATCCAGGTCGATGTCGAAGGCGGGGACGACCAGAGGCTCGATACCGTCCGGCGACCGCATACCGACGACGACCGAAACGTCGGTGTTCTCTGCCGCAGCGATGCTCACGTGGGGAAACGAGACGCCAGCGGCCGTAGCCTGAACGTCGACGTAGCGAACGCCCTGGCCTTCCGTCGTCACGTCGACGAACGCCACATCCCTCAGGAACGCATGGTGGGCGGCGGAGAAGACATCGATGTCTTGGGCAGTCCCACGCTCGAAGGTTCGCGCCAACATGCTCTGCTGTGCCGGGCCGTGAGCTCCAGCGGCTTCCGTGTGGTGAACGATCTCACCGTCGACGATCACCAGCGACGTCTCCGAGCCCAGGGCTTCGCCGAGCGCATCCGGTCCCGTTAGCGGCTCTCCCGGGCCTGCGACCTCGAAGGCGTCGATGTCGAACCCCAGGTCGAGATAGCGCCACACTTCCTCGGAGGAGGTCGGCATCTCGAGCTTGGAGAAGATCTCGAAAGCACGCTCCCGGGCGGCCACCATCCAGGGAGGACTCGAGGCATTGAGCGAGGCGACGAGGTCGCGGTCGAGCTTCATGACGGGATTCTGCGGACCTCGAGCATCGTATTACCCCTATGCGGGTAGGGCGAATTCACGAGACTGGCAGCTCACCGCGTGCCCGTTGGAAGATGTCGTCGAGCATGTCCTCGGAGAGGCGACCCGTGAATGTGTTCTGCTGGGAGGGGTGGTAGCTGGCAAGCACCAGCGGACCCTCAGGCCTCAGATCCATCTCTGCGGCATGTGAGAACCGAGGGCGCGGTCGCGGCACGCCGGCACCTGCGCCTTCGAGAATCCGCAACACCTGCGTCCAGGCGATGCTTCCGAGACACAGCACGACCTCGACACGTTCCAGGAGTGCCCACTCTCGCTCGAGCCAGGCGGCACACGTCCGCAGCTCCGCCCCCGTGGGGCGGTTGGCAGGAGGGGCGCACCGCACCGTCGCCGTCACGAAGGCGTCGGAGAGTGCCAGACCGTCGTCCCTCCTGAGGGATGCCGCCCGGTTGGCGAACCCCTCCTTGTTCAGCGCTCGAAACAGCCAATCGCCTGACTGGTCGCCAGTGAACATCCTCCCCGTCCTGTTTGCGCCATGCGCGGCAGGCGCCAGGCCGACGACCAGGAGCCTCGCCCCAGGGTCTCCGAAGCCTGGGACGGGCTTACCCCAATAGACCTCTGCCGCGAAGGCGGCTCGCTTCTCCCGGGCCACCTGCTCGCGCCACTCGACAAGGCGAGGGCAGCGCCTGCAGTCGATGAGGTCGGCCACCAGGAGATCGAGCGCGCTAGACGGTAGAACCGTTGTACTCCATCCAGTTTCCAGGCGCCTCGAGCTCGTGAAAGCCGAACTGCTCGTACAGGCCGTGGGCATCCTCGGTAGCCAGCACCACTCGCTTGGTCTCGTCCAGGCACGGATGCCTGCGGACGGCCTCAACCAGCGCCTTCCAGAGTCCTTGGCCGCTGTGAGACTCGAGCACGTATAGGTCGCAGAGCCATCCGAACGTGGCGCAGTCGGTCACGACCCTTGCTGCCCCGACCATGGAGCCCGCCTCGTCGTAGGCACCGAACACGATGCTATTGGCGACTCCGGCGGCGGTCGTCTCACGGAGCCTGCCCCGCGCCCAGTACGAGTGCGTTGTCAGGTACTCGTGAAAGGCCTCCTCGTCGAATCGGACGGGATCGGTGCTGATCTCGTACGTCCCGAACCTCAGGGACTCGTTCGACACGACCAGACGGTATCAGGGTTCGGGCTCCCCCTCGACGGCCGACTCGATCGCCGACACCGTGTAGGTGCTCTGACC
>CAZKJJ010000061.1:0-9561 GCA_964553055.1 uncultured Acidimicrobiia bacterium | reverse complement strand
ACCCGCGACCTTCGGGTTATGAGCCCGACGAGCTACCTGACTGCTCCACCCCGCGTCGTTGGAGCTCAGTCTATGGAGCGTCGGGTTCTATCGCAACGGCTAGAGCCCTTGGCCCCTGTTCCCTACCCTTGTCCCCACGGATGATGACGCCGTGACGTCGACAGGGCCCTCCTCGTGGCGACGGGCCCGCCGCCGGGCCGAGCGGGCCCTCGTCGGCTCCGTGATCGCGGCCATGGCCATCTTCATCGAGAAGATCCTGCGCCGCGGAGCGAAGCGAACCGCAGGACACGAATCCGGCTAGCGGGACTTCCTCAGCATGTCTACGACCAGGCCCGTGGTCAATCCCGCCCCCAGCAGGCCGAACACGGCGGGCACCCACTCCCCTACGTTGGTGGACGATCCCGTGATGGCAGCCCCCAGCAAGGCCGCAGCGGCAGTGACGCCCAGAGCGAAGTGCCTCCCTGCCCTCCGAAAGGCTTCTTCGAGCTTGACGGCGCGAAAGTCGATCGACGGCCGAGGACCTGGCTTGGCCCCCACCAGGCGCTCGAGAGCCTCCACGATGTTGGAGGCCCGGACCCGAAACTTCTGAGCCTGGAAGTAGAGCTTCTTGGCGTCAGCCTTCCCGCGGATCTGATCGATCAGATTGCGCATGAGGAACCGACCCGCCACCTCGAAGGGATCGATCGTAGGGTCCAGGTCGGCTGTCACGAACTGCATCTGAGCGAGCGCCTTGCCGGTCAGCGTCAGGGAGGCGGGCAGAGGAACGTGGTGGCGGAGCGAGATCTCGGTCATGCTCTGGAGGATCGCCCCCAGCTGGATGTCCTCCAGGCTCGAGTGTCGATACGCCGCCATGAGCTCGTCCAGCTCGTTGCGGAACGCCACCTGGTCGAAGTCTGTGTTCGGTGACAGCCCTGCTAGGGAGAGCGTCACGCTCGTGAGGAAGTCCGCATCCTCCTGCCAGAAGGCCATCAGCAGAAGCATCAGCTCTTCACGCATCTCAGGGCCGATCTCCCCGACCATGCCGAAGTCCAGGAAGTAGATCTTGTCGTTCCACCACATGAGGTTTCCCGGGTGCGGATCCGCGTGGAAGAAGCCCTCGACCAGGATCTGGCGGTAGTACGACTCGACCAGCTGGTATGCCGCCTCCTTGCGCTCCGGTCCTTCGGGAGCCATCCCGATCGGTATGCCCTGAATCTCCTCCATCACCAGGAGGCGCGACGTGGAGATCTCCCCATAGATGCCAGGAACGTCCAAGCGCGGATACGGACTCAGCACGGAGCGCATACGGTCGACGTTCGCCGCCTCCTGACGGAAGTCGAGCTCACGGTGCAGCGAATCTGACAGATGGCGGAACACCGCCTCAGTGTCGATGACCTCCTTGATGCCCTCGCGCTTCGACGTCTTCTCGGCGAACAGCTCCAGCAGGCCCAAGTCATTGGTGATCTCCTCGCGGGCTCCGTGACGCTGCGCCTTGACGACGACGCGCTCTCCGCCGGTGAGCGTTGCCCTGTGGACTTGGGCGATGGTTCCCGCGGCCATCGGCTCCGGCTCGATGCTCTCGAAGACGTCCTCCCACGGGACACCGAGCTCCTCCTCCATGACCTTCACGACCTCCGGCTCCGGCATGGGAGGTACGTTGTCCCGAAGTGTGGCGAGCTCGGCGATGAACTCCTGAGGAAGTAGATCAGGGCGGGTGGAGAGGACCTGGCCGAGCTTGGCGAAGGTCGGCCCGAGCTCCTCCAGCGCGGATCGGAGTGCCCTCGCCTGACGAAGTCTGTTGGCGTGGTCGTCGGGGTCGGCCTTCGAGAACAGCTCCTTGAGGCCGTACTTGCCCATCACCCTGCCGATCCGGGCCGCCCTGCCGAGGAGCCCCGGCTCCTCGTCGACGACCTCCTCCTTCCGAGCGGTGAGCCGCACTCTGCGAGGGGTCGTCTCGACCTCGCCTGTGGTGGTGTTGACGATGATCACGACGGAGCGCGCCGAGTGCGAGACACGGTTCGGGACGTTTCCGAGCAGGAACTCCTTCCTTCCCGACATCCCCGCGTTGCCGACGATCAGCACGTCCGCGTCGACCTCCTCGGCCGCCCGCACGATGCCGGCCGCCGGGTCGGCATCAACGACCAGGCGTGCTATGCCCTTCGGGCCTGCGAGGCTGGCGGCGTACTCGGCGAGTCGCTCCGCCTCAGCCCCCGCCAAGGCAGCCTCCGCCTCGCCCGCCACCGTCACGACGTCCTCTTGAGGGACGATCACCTGGATCAGGGCCAACGTGGCTTCGAATCTTCCCGCGAACTCCGCCGCCCACTGAGCAGCCTGGTCTCCGGTCGGCGACCGGTCCGTTGCCACCGCCACTGTGCTGATGCCGGAACGCCCAGGAGATACCTGCCAGGGCTCCTGTGCGGCGCCGGCTACCCGTCCACGATCTGACATAGCCACCAGAGTAAAGCGATGCGTTGATGCTGGCGTCGTGACACCGGGCAGTCCAGGGGAGAACGTCCCTCAATCAGCATCTGGTCAGGTCACGTCACATGTTTGAGCTGCCCTAGCGTATCAGGGCTGTTGGGGCAGGCTGACCGGCACGTTCACACCGTCAGGAGCGCCAGGCACGCCGTCAGGCGGGCCTGGCTGGCCCGAGGGAGGCCCGTGGCCTGCCGCATGAGCCGACCTGAGGGCTTCGACCATCGCCTTCAGCTCGGCGAACTCGTCGAACAGCGACCAACCGCCAGCCGGCACCAGGTCCGGACGGTGGGAGAGGCCGAAGGTGACGCCATCCGTCTGGGCCTGCTGAGACGGATTCTCGGGATCCGGGGAGGCAGGGACGGCCGGAGTAGCCGGCTCAGCGCCTTCACCGGGATCGCCGGGCTCGGCGGGGTCCGCCGTCTGGGTACCGGAAGGAACAGTGAAACCCATCTCCCCTGCCAGCTCTGCCACCGCCGACTGCAGTGGATCCGGCAGCACGCCTGCGGCTGCGGCCCCCGCTCCGACGGCGGCCGCGGCTGCCGTTGCCAGCAGGAGCTGGCCAACGAACGTGGACGTGACCGTGGCGAAGGTAAACCTTCGGCGCCAACGGGCTCTGGGAGGCGCCGATATGGTCGAAGGGGCCACCGCCGGACCTGGGACAGCCGACGAGGTGGCGGTGGCCGCCATCGCTATGTGAGTCCGAGCCACGCTGGGAGGCACAGGCTCGGATAGGAGGAGGGGCCACTCCTCCGTGAGCGAAGCCAGCAGGCGCTCAGCGTCTGAGTTCGTCTGTGCGGCTACGTACTTCACCCAGGGCTTCATGCCACCCTCGTAACCGACGCCAGCTCGCGAAGGGGTACGCCTTCCGCCTCAGCAAGCCTCTCCAAGCCCTTCAGACCACGCCGCTGTAACTGCTTGACTGCGCCTGTTCCCTTGCCGATCGCCTTCGCCACCTCAGGCATGGTCATCCCACCCAGGATCCTCAAGAGCAGCACGTCACGCTGGTCAGGCGTCAACTGCTCGAGGAGCCTCCTGATCTGCTCGGCACGGACCGCACCGAGTGCTCGCTCTTCGACATCCTCGGGTGGTCCTTGTGGCTCCGGGACCTCGGCCACCGGATCTGCGGGGCGTCGGGAGCGGTAGCGGCGCTCGTCTACGACCCGGTGGTGGGCAACGGTGAATACCCACGCCCGCAGGTCGCGCTCGTCTCCGCGAAAGGTCCCCAGGTTGCGGGCGACCTGCACCCAGACCTCACCGAGCAGGTCCTCGGGCTCCCTGCCGCCCCGAGTCCTGAGGTATCCGAGGACCTGCGGTGACAGGTCGTTGTAGAGGCGAGTCCACGCCCACTCGGCTCCGGCCTGGGCTGCTCGCAGAACATCCTCGAACGCTTGACCGAGCACACAGACTCATCGTCCTCCTGGCTCAGAATCTGAAATGGGCGCGCTCAGGCCGCGTTGCTGATCAAGTGCTTAGCCGTTGACCAGCCCGGCCTGCCCGCCCACCAGGGCTTTGAGCCAGCTGTCGGCGATCTGCAGGTCGATTTCGGACAGTGCCCTGTGCAGCCGTGGGAATCTGTCCTCCAAGAGGACGTGCCCACAAGCCGTACAGCTGTAGGCCACCAGGCGCTGTCCTGTCCGCCCTCTGTCGTAGGTGTGGGGGTTGCACACGAGCTTGCTCCTTTGCGCTCATGCGTGTAACCGGCCGGGTCGGGCGAAAGGGTACGCGCCGCCGGTTCAGGTGCTCCCTGCCATCTCCAGGGCCTGGGAGATCAGATCCTGCGCCAGATCGATCTGCCGTTGGTATTCCGCCAGATCGCCTTCACGAAGGGCCATCTCCGCGGCTTGGAAGGCGGCCTCGGCGTCCTCGAGCAGTGACAGGACGTCGCCGGGGACCTCACCGTCGGTTGGTGGAGGTCGGCTCGGCTCTCCTGTTCCCTCGCCGAAGACCTCCTCGAGGGCCGCGTCCAGCGAGCTTCCTAACACCACTTGATTTCCGTACACGACGATCACATTCGTCAGCTGGGGGATCGGGTTCTGCTCACCCTGGAGGAAGACGGGCTGGAAGTAGACGATCGAATCCTTGATCGGCACCACCAGGAGATTCCCCTGGATGATGCGGGAGCCCTGCTGTCCGAGGAGTGTGAACGCTGCCGAGATCTCGGGATCCTGGTTGATTCGCGCCGAGACCTGCGTTGGCCCCTGCGTCTGAATCCCCCTGGGCAACGCGTAGTCGATCATCCTCCCGTAGTCCTCAGGCCCGGACTTGGCCACCAGAAACGAAGTCATGTTCGGCCTGTCCACCGGGTTGAACGGCTGCAGGATCAGATACGAGAGCTCGTCCTCTTCGGGGAGCTCCATCAGCAGGTAGTAGGGCAGCATCGGATCGAATCCCGGCTCGAAGCGCTGACCTCGAAGCACCTCGATGGGGTCGGCGGTCGAGGGGTCGCCCGGCACCTCCCACAGATCCTCCTCCTGATAGAAGACCAACGGCTCCATGTGGTAGGCGGCATACAGGTCGCTCTGAACCCTGAACATGTCCTCCGGGTAGCGGAGGTGCGACCTGAGCTCGTCCGAGATCAGTGATCCGTCTGTGAAGAGATCAGGGAAGATATTGCGGTACGTGTTGATGAGCGGATCGTTCGGGTCGATCACATAGAAGGTCATGGTGCCGTTCTTGGGATCGATCGTCGCCTTGACGGAGTTCCTGATGTAGTTCCAGGCAGGCGGGGCGGCCAGCGCCGCCCTGTCGGCCAGCCTGCCGACGCTGGCGGGAACCGAGTAGGGGTAACGCCCTGACACCGTGTACATGTCGAGCACCCAGAGGGGCTCGCCTCCCAACAGGACGAGGTACGGGTCGTTGTCCGCTCGGAGGAAAGGAGCGGCCTTGGCGACCCTGTCCTTGATGTTGCGGAACATCAGCACCCTGCTCTGGGAGTTCACCTCAGGCGAGATCAGCGTGTCGAGGTCGAAGAAGTAGCGAAGGGCAAACGCAAGGCGTTTGAAGATGTTGTTCAGCTGAACTCCACCCGTCCCGTCGTACGTGTTGGTGGATGGGTCCCCTGTCACGTTGGGGAAATCGACCTCCTGCTGGTTGCTCGTCACGATCACGAAGCGATCCGAGTCGTACGTCTCCCCGAAGTAGACCTGGTTTTGGCTCATCTGAAGACTCGGGACGGTCGACGAAGGCGGGATGTCCTTCACGAGGTAGGCAGGCTGGCCGTCCGCCGTGACGCTGTTGGCAGGGCTCAGCACCGCTCCGTAGCCGTGGGTGTAGACGAGCCGTTCGTTGATCCAACCAGAAGCAGGGAGGTCCTCCTGGTCGAGCTCCCTGGTCGCCACCATCACCTGGGTCAAGTCCCCGTCGATCGTGTAACGGTCGACGTCGATGTTGTCGAGGCGGTAGTACGTGCGGATCTGCTGCTGCTCCTCGTACGTGGTCTGGAGAACGGAGGGATCCCAGAGCCTGATGTTGTCGATCGTCCCGCGGTTGTCCGCCAGATCCTCAGCACTGAGATCCGTGGCCGCCGCGAAGTCCCGGGTCTCGACGTTGGCGAGGCCGTAGGCGTTGCGCGTGAACTGAACATGGTTGGAGACGTACTCCATCTCCTTGTCGAGCTCATCGGGCACGACCGTGAAGCGCTGGACGATGGTAGGGATGATCGCTCCGACTACGACCGACACGAAGAGCCATGCTCCTACCGCCACCAGCACGAGCGTCCAGCCCCTTCGCCAGATGTTCCAGATCAGCAGGCCGGCGGCGACGATCGAGACGCCCACCAGCAGGTTGAGGGCAGGGAGGTGGGCGTGGACGTCGGTGTAGGCCGCGCCGAAGACGGCTCCCCGCGTCGAGAAGAGGAGGTCGTAGCGGTCGAGCCAGTAGCTGCCCGCCTTGATGAGTGCCATGGAGGCCAGCAAGACCGACAAATGCCCTTTCACGCCAGGCGAGAAGTACGGCACACGACCCTGGCGGATCCTGATTCCCCCGTTCAGATAGTGGAGGACCGCCACGAGGATCGTCGTTATGGCCAGGAGCTGCAGGCCCCACCCCAGGAGGTCTCGGAAGAACGGCATCGAGAACATGAAGAACGAGACGTCGGTCTCGAAGATGGGATCGACGACCCCGAAGTCGGTCGGGTTCAGGAACAGCAGCATGTCCTGCCACCAGGCAGCGGCGCCGACTCCGATGAGGATGGCGAAGGCGCCAGCGATGATCAGGCGGATACCCGAGATCCTCGGCTCGATCCACTCCTGGACCCGCTCGACCAGCTCCTCCTCAGAGGCCAGGTCCATGGCCCGAAAGCGCGGTGAGAGTCGATCGACGAGGAGCAGGTTCACCCAGATGACGCCGAAAGCCACCAGGATCGCGATGAGCGCCAGCACGATCTTCGAAAAGAACAGCGTGCTCCACACCGACGTGAGCTCGACTGAATCGAACCACAGGTAGTCAGTCCAGAACGACGCGAGCCCGCGCGCGAACAGGAACACCAACAGGACCAAGACGCCGAGGATGATGAGACCGCGTCTGCGAGGCCCGGTCCTCACTGGAGGCGGCTCGCGGCTGATCATTCGTGGGTCATTCTATGGACGCCAGCGTTTTGAGCAGATTCGGCAGGCTCAGCCCGAGTTCAATGAGGTCAAAGCTTCCTCCATGCCTGCTTTCGCAAGGATGCTCTGCATGCCCTCGCGGTAGGCACCCTCGGCCAGGACTGCAACACGTCGTTCCGCCTGATCGGTGCGCCATGTTCGGTACACCCGGGAGACCGAACTCGAGAGCGTTGTGGCATCCTGGCCCGACTTCCTGCCCTCATCGAGTATGCGCTCGAGGTCCTTGCTCATTTCGTCCGCGAAATCCCCAGACGGATCGGTCGGCGGAGGCTCGATCTCGATCGGGTCGATCCCGAACAGGTCAGATGCCCCGCGCGCGCCTGCCGTGTAGGCCTCGCGGACGACCCCCACCAGGTCGCTCCGTAGCTCGTCGGCCACCGCCGATGGATCCGGGGTCCACTCGGCATCCTCACGGAGGGCCTCGAGGGCCTCACTCTGGGCGTCCGTCAGCCTGCGCTTCACGTTGCGGAGGCGCTCGTTGACGATCGGTACCAGGAGTCTCGCCTGCGTCTCCGCAGGGTCAGCCCTCGGCACTGGGACCCCCGCAGCCTGCTCCTGGCTCTCGGCCACGGGCTCCTTGGGCCCTGGTGAGGGCCGGCTCGGTCCAGGCTCCAGCCTGAGTGCGTCGAAGAGGGCCTCTACGTCGTCGTGAGACGGCGCCGTCGCCGCCTCCTCGCGGGCGACGGCGGGCTCCGCGGATGGAACCGCAGGCTCCTCGTCCGTGGAAGGGACAGGCTGCCCCTCCTCCAGCTTCGGTGCCTCACGCATCCTCCTGACTTCGTCCGCCATCCTCGATGCGTCCACCTCCGTGTCCTCTACTGAGGGGATGGGCCTGCCAGCGGCCGGCACGATCCGGACGTTCTCCTCCGTCCCCCACTCGGAGGCGGGGCCTTCGTCAGCGCCATCAGAGGCTTGAGGCGCAGCCTCTGCGGGCACGACACGTACCGCTTGTTCTGTCTTCTCAGGGACTGCCGTCCGCTCGTCGATCTGCGCCTCGAGACGCTGGATGGTCGACCGGACCGTCTCGAGCTCAGCTAGGAGCTCCGCTCTCCGTACTTCGAGGGCGCGCGCTCGCTCCTGGGCTGTTTCCGCCTCGAGCCGTGCCTCCTCGATGATCTCGTCATGGCGGGTTCTCGACTCGACGGTCAGCCGATCAGACTCCATCTTGGAGACCCGAACCATGTCCTCCGCCTCTCTTCGGGCAGCCGACACGGTGCGGTGGGCTTCGCGCTCCGCCTCTCCGAGGATCGAGAGGGCGTCCCTCTCCGCTCCCTGTCTGATGCCGACCGATTCAGCCCTCGAGTCCTCGATCATCTGCTTCGACGTCTCCCAGGCGGCCCTTCGCAGCTCCTCCGCCTCCCTCGCCGCTGTCGCGACCGACGAGTCGGCTTCAGCCCGCGCTTCGCTTCTCCACTCGTCGGCATCCGTGGCCGCCCGATGCCGCAGGCCTGCTGCCGTCGCCTGCGCCTCCTCGAGGATGCGCCGAATGTCCTCTGCCACCTTGTCGAATTCGCTCGTGAGGTCCCTTCCTCCGAGCTCCGCCAGTTGCTCCGAAAGCCGGTCGCGTTCTCGTTCAGCTGATTCGAGCCTGAAAGCCACGTCCTGGAGGTAGCGCTGCACCTCAGCGGGGTCGTAGCCGCGCAGCGTCGATCGGAATCGTGCGCCCGCGATCTCAGAAGCCGGGGAGTCGGCGGACGGGGAATCAGGTCTGGAATCGCCTGCCACGTCAGAAACGATAACGGTTCTGACCCTCGGAGGGTCGCGAAATCCAGATCAGGCAGCGGGGTGGGCGGCCGCGTAGCCGAGGGCGTCCTCGAACGTGTGGACGGCGACGATCTCGATGTTGGCTCCTGCGGTCAGCGCCTCTGTGTAGTTCTCGGCAGGGACGAACACGACGTCGGCCCCTGCTGCTTCAGCTGCCAACACCTTCTGCTTGACGCCGCCGATCGCTCCCACCTCGCCTTTGGCGTTGATCGTGCCTGTGCCCGCCACGACGAGGCCGTTCATCTCGTCGACACCGGGGGTGAGGGCGTTGATCACGCCGAGCGTATAGACGAGGCCTGCCGAAGGCCCGATCGCCACCGAAGAGTCGATCACGACATCGATCGGGAAGTCGAATTCCGGGTTGACGGTGTCGGGGAGGAACCCGACCATGGGACTTCCCGGAACCGACGTGTGCTCGATCAAGGTGATCGGCACTTCGAGCTCTCGGCCTCCTCGGACGACGGTGAGGACGATCGTGTCCCCTGGTCGGTAGTCACCGATGATCGCAATGCCGTCTGCTGCCACCTCGACGGGCCTTCCTTCGATACCGACGATGATGTCGCCTGCCTCCAAGAGGTCAGAGGCCGGCGTGTCCTCGACGGTCTCCACCACCAGCATTCCCTCGCCAGAGCAGGTCACGCCGTAGCCCTCATAGTGCAGCGCCACGCAGGTGGCGACCGCCACCGACTCGTCCATCAGGTCCTCGTTGTATTGGCGATACTCCTCGTAGGAGATC
>CAZKJJ010000060.1:0-9704 GCA_964553055.1 uncultured Acidimicrobiia bacterium | reverse complement strand
GGCAGGAGACAGGGTCGTGCTGGCGGGGCGGTCGATGGGGGGCCGCATGGGATCGGTCCTGGCAGCCGGCGGCGAGCCGTGTGTCGGGCTGCTGCTCTATGCCTATCCCCTCCACCCCATCGGCAAGCCCGAGACCCTGCGCGTGGCGCACCTCTCCGACATCGCCGTGCCGATGCTGTTCGTCACAGGAACGAGGGACGCCATGGCGGCCCGTGAGCTGGTCGAGCGCTGGCTCGTGCCCCTCACGAACGCGACGGTCGTCATGATCGAGGACGCAGACCACTCGTTTCGGGTACCGCGAGGCGCACGAGAGGTGTTCGGCGAGATCATCGGCCGCTCCGTCTTGTGGCTCGAAGGGTTGGACTGAGCGGCCTTCAGAAGCCGTCTTCGAGGGCCTCGACCTTGGCGAGTCTTCTGACGTGACGCTCTTCCCTCGAGAACTCCGCTTCCAGGAACGACCTCACGATCTCGATCGCCAGCTCGGCGCCGATGACCCTGGCGCCCAGAGCAAGCACGTTGACGTCGTCGTGTTCGACTGCCTGGTGGGCGGTGTAGGTGTCGTGGGCGGTGGCAGCACGGATGCCTCTGAGCTTGTTGGCTGCGACGGCGGCCCCGGCACCAGACCCGCACACGACGACGCCTCGGTCCGCTCTGCCCTCTCTGACAGCTCTGGCTACGGCGGCGGCGACGTCCGGGTAGTCGACGGGGTCCTCGGTCGAGGTCCCCAGATCGAGCACGGCATGTCCCATGTCTGCGATGGCACCCAGCAGCCTCTGCTTGAGCGAGAACCCCGCATGATCCCCACCGACCGCGACTCGCACAGGCGCGAGGCTAGTGGGGCCGGGTACGCTTGAACGGATGCGCCGTCTGGCAGCGATCACCATGCTGCTGGCAGCCTGTGGGACGCCCGCCCCGCCTTCGGAAGGTGCTCGAGAAGTCTGTACGCAGGCGTTCTGCGTCACGGCGCCCTTGGGATGGGATGCTCGCGTCGAAGAAGGAGCACTCTCGTTCTCCCATGAAGCAGATGCCTCGGCGGTGGCGTTCGCGTCCTTGATCGACATGGCCTGGCTGCTGCAATCGGCCGGATCTGCCTGGCCGGCCTCGCTCGAATCGGTGGCCAACGCCTATTGGGCCCTACTGGACGACCCTCCAATCGAGCCTGACCTCGTGGTCGTGAGGACACGAGGCTGGGCCGAGTCGCGCGGCAGCTTCCAGGGAGCCCGCCGCTGGTATGCGATCTATCCGCTGGACGGTGGGCCCGTGGCCTTGGCGCTCACGGTCCAGTTGCCTGCAAGCTGGGAGGAGCACGCCAGAACGTTCCTGGATGGCGTGACGTTGCTTCCGTGAAGGCATTCGTAGCATGCTCCTCATGGAAGAGATCGTCATCTCAGGCGGCGGGCGCCTTGCCGGATCCGTGTCGGTGAGCGGAGCCAAGAACGCAGTCCTCAAGCACATGGTCGCTTCCATCCTCACGCCAGGTGACCACACGCTGCGCAACGTGCCGGAGATAGCGGACGTCGATCTGATGGTGGAGGTGCTCTCTCACATCGGTGCCACATGCCAGCGCAACGGTGACACCCTCACGATACGGACACCCTCAGACGTTGTCCCAGAAGCACCTCTCGAGCTGGTGAGACGATTCAGGGCTTCGATACTGGTGCTGGGGCCCCTGCTGGCCAGATGCGGTGTGGCCCACGTTGCGTTTCCTGGGGGAGACGAGTTGGGGGCCCGGCCGATCGACATGCACGTGGACGGACTGAGGCGTATGGGTGCCGAGTTCAGTCTCGAGCACGGCGTCCTCGTCGGGAAGGCCGATGGGCGCCTGCGCGGTACCGAGATCGACCTCGAGTTCCCGAGCGTCGGAGCGACCGAGAACTTGATGCTGGCTGCCGTGCTGGCAGAAGGGGAGACGCGAATCCACAACGCGGCCCGCGAGCCCGAGATCCAGGACCTCGCCTCGCTGCTGACGGAGATGGGCGGTAACGTCGAAGGCGCAGGGACGGCGACTGTGCGGGTCTGGGGCGTCACCGAGCTGGCCCCCGCTTCGCACCGTGTGATCCCCGACCGCCTCGAGGCAGGGACATACGCGGCGGCGGCCGCCATCACAGGCGGATCGGTCAGGGTCGCCGAGTGCATTCCCTCCGATCTCAGGATGGAGCTGCACAAGCTCGACGAGGCCGGCTGCACGGTCGAGCGGGAAGAGACGGCCTTCACGATCACGGGCCCTCCCAGACCGAGAGCGGTCGATGTGGCGACGCTGCCCTTTCCGGGGTTTCACACGGACATGCAGCCGCAGATGGTCTCCCTCTTGTCCATCGCGGAGGGGACCTCGATCATCACCGAGAACCTCTACGATGCGCGCTTCCGGTACGTTGGCGAGCTCTCGAGGATGGGCGCTGACATCACCATCGAGGGACAGCACGCGGTCGTTCGGGGAGTGGAGAGGCTGTCAGGGTGTCCCGTCGAAGCGCCAGACATCAGGGCAGGAGCCGCTCTCGTGCTGGCGGGCCTGCGAGCTGACGGTTACACGAGAGTGGGTGCCGTCCATCACATCGATCGTGGCTACGGAGATCTGGTCGGGAAGCTCCAAGCCTTGGGTGCAGAGATCGAGCGTCATGTGGCGTGAGGCCCTCATTGTGGCGTGCGCGTACAGCCTGGTGGCGGGCTTGCCTGCCCTGGCTCAGGATGACGCCTCGTCTGCCGGCTTCTTTCGCGAGGTCGAGCTGAGGCCCGCCGAGGGCGTGACCTTCACGGTCAACGGGAAGCAGTACGGCGGCACGTTGACGGTCAGGGGTCACCAGGATGGCCTCACCCTGATCGAGACCGTCAGCCCTGAGCAGTATTTGTTGGGCCTGCAAGAGGTGCCGTACTCGTGGCACATGGAGGCGCTCAAGACCCAGGCCGTCGCGGCGCGCACGTATCTGGCGTGGACGCTGCAGCGGGCGAGGGCGGGGGCCGCGAGGATCTACGGCTTCGACATCTGCGCCACTTCCGCTTGTCAAGTCTATGGAGGGCTCGATCTGGTCGGCGGCTCGATAGGAGATCGGTGGCAGGAAGCGGTGAGCGCGACATCTGGAGAGGTCCTGCTCTTCGAGGGCGAGCCTGCTCTGACCCTCTACTTCTCGACGACTGGCGGGAGCACCAGCTCGATCGAGGACGTGTATGCAGATCGGGAGCCTGTGCCCTATCTCCGCGGGGTTCCCTCGGTCGGCGAGACCTCACCCTTCGTCGAGTGGTCCTTCGACGTTCCTGCAGGAGCGATGCGTGAGATCATCTCGAGCTGGGGCGAGCTCGCGGGACCGCTGTCGGACATACAGGTGACGAGTCGGTCGGCGGGGGACGGCCCGTGGACAGTGCTGCTCTCATCAGAGGGAGACAGCGTCTCGACGACGACGTGGGAGTTCAGGTCCGTCATGAACGAATGGGGCCCTGATGTCGCCCCCGACTACCTGCCTGGCCTTCGTCCTGGCGGAAGGACCTACCCGCAGACGGTCATGGCGCCCACCTACACCATTGCGAGACAGACTCGGTACGTCCCAACGGCCGGGCCTCGAGACATCCAGAGGATGACGGTCTACCGGTTCCACGGGGGTGGCTGGGGTCATACCGTCGGTCTCAGTCAGTACGGCTCGCTGGCCATGGCGGAGTCCGGCGCAGACTACGCAGACATCTTGGGCCACTACTACACCGGCCTCTCTCCACATGAGGCTCAGGATGCCCTGCCAGAAGCGGTGGCTGTGGGCCTCGCATGGGCTGCGAGCAGGGTGACGATCAGACCTGACGGGCCTGTCACCGTCGTCGCCGACGGCGAGACGCTCGCGACGGAGGCGCTCGGGACGTGGGATTTCCTCGCGAGCAACCTCGATGTCATGACGAGACCTCCTGAGGGCCTGGGTCTCCCGTTGGTCCTCAGAGACGTCGAGCCGCTGATCGCCTCGGGCGTCGGAGAGGCACCCGTCATCCCGTTCACCCTCTCGGGGGCTGCGGAAGTGCGTCTCGTCGTCTTCGACGGGCCGGGCATCGCAGCCGAGAGCGACTGGGCGGTGCGCGAGGCGGGACGTCAGGTCATCGTCTGGAACGGGCTGGTGCACGGCGAACTGGCGGATCCGGGCCGGTACCGAGTGTTGATCGAGGCGAGATCGGGCGATGCGGCGGCCTTCGTGCTGACCACAGTCGGCATCGGAGACCGTCGCCCCTAACATGGAAGAACCGTGCCATGAGGCACGTTCCTGCCCAAGAGGATTCCTCGATGACTGAAGTGACCATACGGAGCTCCGCGCAGAGGGAAGACGAGGACGTCGACCTCGCGGAGCTCGAGGCTACCCTCGAGTACATCAGGCCAGCCCTCCAGGCGGACGGTGGCGACCTGATCCTGGTTGGGGTCGAGGGCGGAAGGGTGACGCTTCAGATGGTTGGAGCGTGCGGAGGCTGCCCGCTGTCGACCATGACGCTGCAAGCAGGCATCGAGAGGATACTCACGGACCGCGTGAGCGGCGTGAAGGAGGTCATTGCCCGCTCCTGACGGCCCGCGCTCCTAGCCTCGGCGTCTGATGTCGGGTATCGCCGAGGACGTGCTGGCAGGCGAGGTGCGCGCCATCGCGCGGCTCATCACGCTCCTCGAGGCCGCTGACCCGCGAGGGCGGGAAGCGCTGGCAGCGCTGTTCCCCCACACGGGCAAGGCGCACGTCGTTGGGGTGACAGGCGCTCCTGGAGCAGGCAAGAGCACGCTGACCGACGGGATCATCAGGCTGGTCCGCGAAGAGGGCACAGGCATAGGGGTGCTCGCTGTCGATCCTTCCAGTCCGTTCTCGGGCGGCGCCATCTTGGGTGACAGGGTCCGCATGCAGGATCACGCCTCCGATCCCGACGTGTTCATACGGTCTCTGGCATCCAGAGGACATCTCGGCGGGCTTTCAGCGGTCACACCGCAGGCGGTGGCCGTGCTCGACGCCGCGGGGATGCCGTATGTGCTGGTGGAGACGGTCGGTGTTGGACAGGCCGAGGTGGAGATCGTCCGGATGGCGGACACGATCGTCGTCGTCGTCACGGCGGGTTGGGGAGACGGGATCCAGGCCGCCAAGGCAGGACTGCTTGAGATCGCGGACGTCTTCTCGGTGAACAAGGCCGACCGGCCGGGTGCGTCTGAGACGATCAGCGACCTCAGACAGATGCTGCAGCTGGGACCGGACCGAGCATGGAGCCCGGCGATCGTCGAGACCACAGCGACCACCGGAGCAGGCATCGACGAGCTCTGGAGCGCTGTTCTCG
This sequence comes from uncultured Acidimicrobiia bacterium, assembly GCA_964553055.1. Taxonomy (GTDB): domain Bacteria; phylum Actinomycetota; class Acidimicrobiia; order Spongiisociales; family CAZKJJ01; genus CAZKJJ01. The sequence continues at coordinate 4,436 of CAZKJJ010000060.1, read as the reverse complement.
CCCACGGAGCCCACTTGCGGGAGAGCGGAGAGCTGGTGCGGAACCGGTCGGCCCGCCTGGAGTCCGAGCTGCGTCGAGCGCTGGCTGACGAGCTGCGCCGGGACAGCCAGTCCGAGGATGGACCGTTCGCAGCCGTGTTGGGGGAGGTCCTGCTGAGACGGCTCGATCCGTGGTCGGCAGCCGGCAAGTTGGCTGGTGACAGCCGGGAGGCGGCTCGCTAATCCAAGGGAGGCTCAATGGATCACATCAAGTACGCCGTCGAGGGAGCCGTTGCGCTCATACAGATCGACAGGCCACCGGTGAACGCCCTCTCCACGGAGCTCGCAGTCGAGCTCGGTGAGGCGTTGGGGTACGCACGAGACGAGACGGTCAGGGCGGTGCTCATATGGGGTGAGCCCCACTTCGCGGCAGGAGCAGACATCAAGGACTTCGAAGTGCATCATCGCCGCGGCTCTGGTGAGGCCCTCGATATATCGCTGCGGTCTGTGATTCGTGAGCTGGAACAACTCGCCAAGCCGACCATGGCAGCCGTCTTCGGCTACGCCCTCGGAGGAGGGCTCGAGCTGGCGATGGGTGCGGATTTCCGCTACCTCGCCCAGGACGCCCAAGTCGGCCAGCCCGAGATCAAGCTGGGAATCATCCCAGGGGCCGGCGGGACGCAGCGTCTCACCAGGCTGGTTGGCGTCGCGAGGGCGCGCGACATCATCTACTCGGGACGCTTCGTCTCCGCGGAGGAAGCACTCGAGATCGGGCTCGCGACGAAGGTCGTGCCGAGAGACGATCTCCTGGCGGCCGCTCGGGAGGATGCCGCCCGATGGGCCGAGGGGCCGACGCTGGCCTTGGCTGCTGCGAAGAGAGCCATCAACGAAGGCTGGGGAAGGCCGATCGACGAGGCCCTGGACGTGGAGATCGACGCCTTCAACGAGGCCTTTTGGACGGAGGACGCCAAAGCGGGTGTGGAGGCATTCCTCGCCAAGAGGGATCCCCTGTTCAGGGGCCGTTGATGCGCTGAGCCAGCCTCGCCAAGTTGGCCTTCCAGACACGCCTGAGGAAGGGCCTCGCCATGAGTGCCGTGAGCACTCCGCCCAGGTACCACGGAAACCGCAGCGTCTCGCGCCAGGTCACCGACGTGAGGGGGTCCTCTGCAGCGAGGAGAAACTCCCCTGAGCCCGAGATCAGCCCCCGATGCAGCGCGGACATCCTGCAAGGCGGGTCCCAGACCACGAACTCGAGGACATCCCTCGTCCTGAAGGGGCCGATCCTGGTCCTGACGACCATACGGGTTCCGATCCCTTGACGCAGAGGGCCCTCGAACCCGATCGACTGCACGTCGCCCATCCATGTGCCGTGCGACGCGAGGTCGGCGAGCTCGTTCCACACCGCCTCGACGGTGGCCTCGATTCGCTCCGTGACGATGGTCATGGCCATGGGCGAATCTGGGACAATACAGGCAATGTTGTACCTGGACCACGCGGCAACGACGCCCATGCGCCCCGAGGCCTGGGAGGCCATGCAGCCGTTCGCGCATGACGTGTTCGGCAACTCCTCAGGGATCCACGAGATTTCCCGGCAGGCCAAGAACGCTCTCGAGGAGGCGAGGGAGCAGGCTGCGGAGCTCCTCGGGGCAGGTCCCAGGGAGATCGTGTTCACGGGCGGGGGGACGGAGGCAGACAACCTGGCGATCAAGGGTCGCGCACTCTCCGCAGGTCATCCGAAGGCGATCGTCGCCTCGGCGATCGAGCACGAGGCGGTCCTGGAGAGTGCCCGCTTCTGCGAGTCCTTCGGGTCACCTGTTCGACTGACAGAGGTGGATGAGATGGGGCTCGTCGACCCCCTTGGGATGTGCGCGCTCGTAGATGCGGACACGGCTCTGGTCTCATTGATGGCCGCCAACAACGAGACAGGCGTGATCGAGCCGGTCGCGGCCACCGCCGAGGCGGTGAAGAATGCCCAGCCCGACGTGGCGGTGCACACGGACGCGGTGCAGACATTCGCCTCCGAGGAAGTCGACGTCCGCGCTCTTGGTGTGGACCTGCTCACGCTCTCAGCTCACAAGTTCGGAGGACCGAAGGGGGCGGGGCTGTTGTATGTGCGAGAGGGCGTCCAGCTCGAACCCGTCGTCCACGGCGGGGGCCATGAGCTTGGCAGGCGCTCGGGCACCCACAACGTCATGGGAGCTGTGGGCATGGCGGCCGCCATGGCGGCAGCGACCAAAGACCGGGATCGATTCCGTCGAGACGTCTCGGAGGCTCGGGACCGGTTCGAGAAGGCGATCGCCAAGGAGGTTCCCGACCTGGCGATCAACGCCCCTCTGGAGGCCCGTTTGGTGCAGCACTCGCACCTCCGGATCCCGGGTGTGAACAACGAGACGCTGCTGATCAGGCTCGACCAGCTGGGAGCGGCTGCATCGTCTGCTTCTGCTTGTCAGAGTGGAGCAGCCAAGGTCTCCCACGTCCTCCTGGCGATGGGGCTCGACGCGCCAGCAGCGAGGGAGTGCGTCCGCTTCACGTTCGGCTGGACCACCCTGCCCGAGGACGGGGAGGCGGCCTCCGAGCTCGTCATCGAAGCGATCGAGGGACTGCGTTGAGAGTCCTGGCGGCCATGAGCGGAGGGGTCGACTCTTCGGTGGCGGCGGCGATGATGGTGGAGTCCGGTCACGAAGTGACGGCCGTCACGCTCAAACTGTGGGAGGGACCGGATGGGGCGGCGCCGACGGCAGGATGCTGCACCGTGTCGGACGCCGAGGACGCCAGAAGGGTCGCTGCCCAACTCGGGGTGCCCTACTACGTCCTCGACTACGTGGAGCCATTCAGGAGAGGCGTCGTTGAGCCCTTCATCAGCGAGTATCTGGCGGGCCGCACACCCAATCCGTGCATCGAGTGCAACCGGGTGGTCAAGTTCGATCTCCTGGTCCATCGCGCCAGGGAGCTACGTTGCGACATCGTCGTCACCGGGCACTACGCACGGATCAGGCGATCGAAGGGGGGCCTCCAGCTGCTTCGCTCGGTCGACCGAGCCAAGGACCAGTCGTATGTGCTCTACATGCTGTCACAGCGCGAGCTATCCGTGCTGCGGTTCCCCGTCGGAGGCATGACGAAGGAGGAGACGAGGCAGCAGGCAGCCCGGCTCGGGTTGCGAACGGCCGGCAAGAAGGACAGTCAGGACGTCTGCTTCGTCGGCTCAGGCGACTACCGAGCGTTCCTCCGCCGCAGCGCCCCCGAGACCGCTGGGGCTGGCAGGATCGTCGACCTCACCGGCACCGAGGTAGGCACCCATGCAGGGATCTCGAGCTTCACGATCGGCCAGCGCAGAGGCCTCGGCGCCGGGCATCCCGATCCCCGATATGTCGTCGAGATCCGACCGGAGCTCCAGGAGATCGTCGTCGGGAGCCGAGCCTCCCTCATGGCGTCAGGATTACAGCTCGCGAGACCGAGCTGGGTGGCGGGGATTCCCCCTGAGGCCTCTGAGGTGGAGGTCAAGATCCGTTACAGGAGCCAGCCGATGGGTGCCAGGCTCGCCGAGACCTCGAACGGCACGTGGGAGGTCAGCTTCGACGATCCCCAGCCGGCTGTGACACCGGGCCAGGCTGCCGTCTTGTATGTTGGCGACGTCGTGCTCGGAGGGGGGACCATCGACGCCGTGATCAGATGAGCGACCCTCCCGAGCGAGTCTCCCAGCTGCGCGACGAGATCAGGTACCACCTCTATCGCTACCACGTGCTCGACGATCCCGTCATCTCGGACCGGGGGTACGACGACCTGTTCTCGGAGCTCCAGTCGCTCGAGCGCGACTTTCCCGAGCTGGTCACCGAGGACTCCCCAACACAGCGGGTCGGTGCACCGCCTCTCGATCTCTTTCGACCGGTACGCCACAGAGAGCCCATGTTCTCTCTCGACAACGCCGAGTCCGCAGCCGACCTCGAAGCATGGGAGGCCAGGCTCACGAGGATGCTGGGCTCTCATCCCGCAGGGTACGTGTGCGAGCTCAAGATCGACGGCCTTGCCGTCTCCCTCACCTACCGCCAGGGGGTGCTGACCACAGGCGCCACGCGTGGAGACGGGGTCCTGGGTGAGGACATCACAGCGAACCTGCGCACGATCGAATCGATCCCGCTGCGCCTCATGGGCGACGTTCCATCCGTCGTGGAGGTGCGAGGAGAGGTCTACATGCCTGCTGTGGCATTCGAGACGCTCAACGCCCGCCAGCAGGATGCAGGGGAAAGGATCTTCACCAACCCGCGCAATGCGGCGGCGGGGTCGGTCCGTCAGAAGGACCCCATGGTCACCGCGTCGCGGGCGCTCGCCATCTGGATGTACCAGATCGGCCACATCGAGGGCGGTCCGCCCTTGGTGAGCCACTCCGAGAGCCTGGAGTACCTGCGGACGCTGGGACTTCGAGTCAACCCGGCCTCCGAGACCCGCACAGACCTGGCAGCC
>CAZKJJ010000059.1:0-9710 GCA_964553055.1 uncultured Acidimicrobiia bacterium | reverse complement strand
CCTGCGCGGAGCCGCCGGGGGGCGAGGTGGTGATTCTCGGTGGCGTTGGCAACAACGCGGCGGCGGGCATGACCGGGGGCGTCCTCTACCTGTGGGACCCGGATGGGGTGGCGCCCCGGTACCTGGCAGACACAGCACCCCAGGCCCGCCGGCCGGAAGCCGGAGACGTGGCGAGGTTCCTGCAGGCGGTGGAGGAGCATCTGCGACTCACGGAAAGCCTGCAGGCCAAGCACGTGCTCGAGGCGGCCAACCACGCGGGTTCCCTGTGGCTCGTGCGTCCCAGAACCCCCGAGCCTGCCGACAGGTTGGAGCTTGGGGTAGTCGCCGTCGAGACGACCTCTCCGTGAGGCGGCCTCCCTCAGTAGAGGAACATCGGCTTGCCGAGCACGTGCCTCACGATGGGCCGGTAGGCCTCCTTGTCGTACAGCTCCTCGACATCAGCCCTCTTGACACCCTCACCCGTCACCGAGATCGGAACATGGGTGTACGTGCCGCTGCGGAGGGCCACCATGCGGCCGTGGGTGCCGTCCATGGCCAGGTCGGAGGCCGTCACCGCGTAGTTGATGGCCACCATCAGGTCCAAGGAGTCAGGAGGGCCTGAGCGGAGGAGGTAGGCGAGCTGCTGGTACACGATGCCTTGCGCTGTGATGGAGCGAAGTGCCTCGCCCGTCATGGCGCCGATACCCCCCAACTTCCTGTGCCCGTAGGCGTCTGACTCGCCCGCCTCGACCGGAATGCCGCCCACCGGTCTGGCGCCCTCCGAGATGGTCATCACCGCGTACCGCGACGGGTTGGCTGCCTTGTCCTCCATCAGCAGCGCGGCGAGTCTCTCGATGTCGTAAGGAACCTCGGAGATGATCGCTCTGTCTGCTCCTGCCAGGTAGGCCGTGACCAGCGACGTCTCTCCGCTGTAGCGGCCGAAGAGCTCGACGACGGCGATCCTCTCGTGCGAGGCCGTCGCCGTCCTGAGCTGATGTATGTACTGAACCCCTCTGGTCACCGCCGTCGAGAAACCGATCGCGTAGTCGGTTCCATGCACGTCGTTGTCCATCGTCTTGGGGATGGCTACGACCGGCACTCCTTCGGTGTGAAGGCGCAACGCATATGAGAGCGTGTCGTCGCCTCCGATCGGGATGAGGACGTCGATTCGGTGCGCTTCTATGACGTCCAAGACGTGAGATGTCAGGTCGACCGTTCCCTCGGCAGGGCCCTTCAGGAAGCTCGGCACCTCGGACACGTCCACCTTGGCGGGGTTGGTCCTGGCCGTGTGGAGGAAGGTTCCGCCTGTTCGATCCACCGTCCGAACCGAGGCAGGGTCCAGCGTCACCAGGCTCTCAGGCGCCTCGTCCTCCGGCCTGGTATCGACCAGCCCTGCCCACCCGCGCCGGATGCCCACCACCTCGTGGCCCTGGTCTGCGATCCTGTTCACCGCTGACTTGATCGCTGCGTTGAGCCCCGGAACGTCCCCACCACCTGTGAGCAGGCCGATCCTCATGTCGTGTCCCTCCACTGGCCGCGATCGCCCACCGCACGCTCACGTGGCTCCATGACACCTCCCGGACGCCATCACGAGCGAGGCCAGGAGCGGATCGCGCCCGGAATGTCCTTGCGGCTGGGAAGCCAAACGTTCTCGACGCGCCTCAACCGCATCCTTGCGTCCACGATACGCACGCCTTGTCCTGGGGGCAGCACCATCACCGGGTTGAGATCGAGCTCCACGAGCTCGGGAAAGTGAGTGACGAGCGAAGACACGCGATGGAGCGCCTCCCGTACAGCGGCGATGTCGCCAGGGGGGCCTCGAAATCCGTGGAGGATGGGCGAGGCGCGCACCTCGTCGATCATCTCTTCGACGTCGATGTCCGTGAGCGGGTGGATCCTGAACGTGACGTCCTTGATGAGCTCGACGAAGATCCCTCCGAGCCCGAAGGCGATGAGAGGGCCGAACACGCTGTCCTCCGCCATGCCGATGATCACCTCGTGCCCCGAGGTGAACTCCTGGATCAGTACTCCCGTTGCGTCAGATGCGGAGGCAATCACCCTCTCGAACGCCGAACGGACCTCATCTGCTCCCTGCACGTTGATGACCACTCCGCCGATGTCAGTCTTGTGAACCGCGGTTGGAGAGATGACCTTGAGCACTACGGGACAGGAGAGCTCGTCCGCTCTGGCAACCGCCTCCTCTGCCGTGCTCGCACGAAGGGTCCGAACCACAGGCAGACGGAATGCCTCCAGGACCTCGAGCACCAGCTCCGGTTCGAGCCAGCCTCCTTCTCCACCCAGCCGATCCGAGGCAGGCTCGATGATCCGAGCCGCCGCATCATGATCGACGTCGGCGAAGCTCACTTCCCTTCCCTCGGGTCTCGAACGCCAAGCGCCGTAGCCTGCGGTTGCGGCCAAGGCGCGCGCCGCCTGCTCAGGGAATTGGTAGGTCGGCACACGAGGCGTGTGGTCCGACGCCGACTCAGACACTCTCGGTCTCTGCATCAGGACCGACAGCACGGTCTGGCCGTCTGCGCCTGCGGCGGCGGCCTGGATCGCATCGGCGACCTCATCCACGGCTCCACGGGTCGCCGGTATGTAGATGGCGATGACGGCATCCACCTCGCCGCTCATGAGCACCTGCTCCAGGCAGTACCGGTATTCGGAGGGCCCTGCCGCAGCGATCATGTCGACCGGATTGCCGACAGCAGCCTCCCGGGGCAGCTTCGCCCTGAGGGCCTCCTGGGTTGCGGCACTCAGCTCTGGCAGCTGAAGCCCTCTCGCTTCCAAAGCGTCGGCACAGAGGATCGCAGGGCCTCCTGCGTTGGTCACGACGCCCACACGGCGGCCCTTGGGAACGGGCTGGTTGGCGAACAGCGTCGCCACGTCGAACAGCTCAGTGAGCGTGTCGGTCCTGACGACCCCCGTCTGCCGAAACAGCGCCTCGACTGCCACCTCGACGTTGGCGAGCGAGCCCGTGTGACCGAGAGCGGCCCTCGCTCCAGCCTCTGACCTACCTGACTTGACGGCAACGATGGGCTTTCGCCTGCCAATGCGCCGAGCCAGACGGGCGAACCGCCGTGGGTTGCCGAACGACTCGACGTACAGCAGCACGACGTCGGTGTGCGGATCGTCCTCCCAGTAGAGCAACAGGTCGTTGCCGCTAACGTCCGCCTTGTTGCCTATGGAGACGAAGGACGAGATCCCGATGCCCGTCTGAGCTGCGAAGTCGAGAATCGCCAGGCCGAGGGCGCCGCTCTGGCTCGACATGGCGACATTCCCCGCGGGTGGGAAGACAGGCCCGAACTGCCCGTTGAGGCGAACCTCCTGATCCGTGTTGATGAACCCCATGCAGTTGGGGCCGACCATCCTCATGCCGGCGCCGCGGACCACTTCGACGAGCCTTCGTTCCAGGTCTGCTCCCTCCTCGCCGGTCTCGGCGAAGCCTGCGCTGATCACGACGATTGCTCTGACCTGCTTCCTCGCGCACTCGGTGGCCACCTGGATCACGTCACGGGCCGGCACGACGACGAATGCGAGATCCACGGCGTCTGGAATGTCCGTCACGGAGGCGTAGGCCTTGACGGAATGAACCACAGAGGCGTGAGGATTGACAGGGTAGACGGGCCCTTTGAAGCCCGTTGCCAGCAGATTCCGGAACAACCTGGCGCCGATCGAGCTCGCGTCCCGGCTGGCACCGACTACGGCTATGGACGTCGGCTCGAACAGGGGGCGAAGCGACGTGGCGATCGCCCACTTCTCGTGCTCTGCGTCTGCGACTCGCGCGTCCTCCGTATAGGCGGTGGGGAGCTCCAGCTCGTACACGCCTGCGCTCAGGTCGCGGCGCCTCACCGCGTAGCCGGAGCTGCGAAAGACCTTCAGCATGGATCGATTGTCAGAAAGGACGAACGCCCGGAAGGCGACGATGCCTTGGATCCTGGCGTAGACCGCCAGCTGCTGGAGGAGGAGGGTTCCCACCCCGCGACCCTGGAACTCGTCTTCGACGAGGAATGCCACTTCGGCAACCCTCTCGCCTTCGGTCTCGGAGGGAGCCAGGAGATCGTACCGACCGACGCCGATGATGTGACCCTCGTGGAGCGCCACGAACGCCATCCTGTCCGAATAGTCGACATGCGTGAAGTGCTCGAGCTCCTCGGCAGTGAGCTCTCCCCGGTATCGGAAGAATCGGAAGTACGCGCTCTCAGGGCTCACCCGTCTGAAGAAGTCGGCCTCCAGGTCCTCGTCGTCAGGACGGATCGGCCGCATTCGGACCACCTCACCGTCCCTGAGGACGACGTCGAAGTCGAATTCCTCTGGATACTCCGCCACGTACCGCACGATTCTCGCAGCTCGCAGACTGCGAAGGGGGCGAACCCTTGGAGGCCTGCTGTTCGAACCCGGTATCGTGCGAGCAATGGGATTTCGAACGAAACAGATCCACGCCGGGGTCGAGCCCGATCCGACAACGGGGGCGATCCTCACTCCGATCCATCAGAGCACCACCTTCGTCCAGCCGTCCGTCGACGAGTATCTGACCTCTGGATACTCCTACTCGCGCAGCTCCAATCCCACCGTCCGTGCCTGGGAGAACAAGATCGCGGCCCTGGAGGAGGGTGAGGGGGCTGCCGCGTTCGCTTCCGGGATGGCAGCCATCTCAGCCGTCTTCATGGCGCTCTGCGAGGCAGGATCCCACGTGGTGGTATCTGACGTTGCGTATGGGGGCACGCACCGCCTCGCGAGTCAGGTCCTGTCACGCTTCGGCGTCTCCACGAGCTTCGTCGACACGTCTGACCCCGAGGCTGTGGAGGCCGCCGTACGGCCAGAGACCCGCCTGATACTCACCGAAACGCCTGCCAACCCGACGCTCAAGCTGACGGACATCGCCGCCATCTCACAGGTCGCACGGGCGCGCGGCATTCCCCACGCGGTCGACAACACCTTCCTCACCCCGTACTTCCAGCGCCCTCTCGCCTTGGGCGCAGACGTCGCCATTCACTCCACCACCAAGTACCTGGACGGGCACAATGCCACGGTGGGGGGCTCGATCGTCACAGGCAGGGCAGACCTCTACGAGCAGATCTCCTTCATCCAGAACGCCATGGGCACGATCATGTCCCCGCAGGTCGCTTGGCTGACCCTGCAAGGGGTGAAGACCCTGGCGGACCGCATGGAACGCCAATCCGAGAGCGCGGCGTCGGTGGCGCGGTTCCTCCAAGGCCATCCCAAGGTGGCGGTGGTGTGCTACCCGGGCCTCGAGTCGTTTCCTCAGCACGACCTCGCCCAACGCCAGGCGACGGGGTTTGGGGCCATCGTCTGGTTCGAGCCTCACGGAGGTCTCGAAGCTGCAAAGCGCCTGATGGGCGCTGTGAGGCTGTGGACCCTCGCCGAGAACCTCGGGTCCGTCGAGTCGCTGATCACCCATCCCGCCACCATGACGCATGCGGGGGTCCCGCCCGAGGAGCGGATGCACGTCGGGCTGACGGATGCCCTCGTCCGTCTCTCAGTGGGGCTCGAGGATGTCGAGGATCTCATCGATGACCTCGCGGTGGCGCTGGACGAGCTGTCGCGGTAGAGCTTCGAGGTGGGTGCTCTGAGCGGTCTGACCCGATTCATCCGCAAGCGGATGGCGAGCGGCACGACCAGCTTGTTCGGCCAGGCGGTCTATCCGCTCGCCGACTCGCTCGCCTATCCAGGCGACCCCGGTCTCTTCGGTCCCGGCTCGGTGACCTGGTCGGTCATCGGCGACGCTGCAACGTTCATCGGCGGGATACGAGCCCTGCTGATCCAGGCATGCCACCCCGAAGTGGTGGCGGGGGTATTCGACCACTCCCGCTATCGCGAGGACCCTGTTGGACGATTGTCGAGGACGTCTGGCTACATCACTGCGACCGCGTATGGTGCCATGCCCGAGGTGAGACACGCCGTCGAGGCGGTGAAGGGCGTCCACAGGACCGTGAGGGGAGCCTCGCACCGGGGGCGCCCATACGCTGCCGATGACCCGGGACTCGCCGCCTGGGTACACAACGCGCTGACAGACTCGTTTCTCGTCTCCTATCAGTTGTTCGGTCCCCGCCCGCTCCCTTCTGCCGAGTCCGACCGCTTCGTCGTCGAACAGAGCAGGCTCGGGAGGATGCTCGGTGCGCACCCGCTCCCCGGAGGAGCGATCGAGCTTGGGTCGTGGCTTGCCGACCACCCCGACCTCGCACCCTCGCCGGGGATGCAGGATGCGGTTGCGTTCCTGAGGAAGCCGCCCCTGGGTGTGATCTCAGGCAGGGCGTACGGCATCCTGTTCGAGGCGGCTGTCGCCTCGGTGCCAGCCAGGCTCGTCGGGATCCTCGGGCTGCGCCCCGCCCCCAGCGCCTTCCTAGCAGGCAGAGGCGTCACTTCGTTCCTGCGCTGGTCGCTGGGGTCTTCTCCTTCCTGGCAGCTGGCCCTCATCCGAACAGGAGCCCGGGTGCCCGAAGGGATGTTTCACCGGATGCCTCCCATCAACCAGCCGCCGACCGTCTCACCGGAGGCCGAGGTCGGAGACAGTCGCACCGCTGACGGAGGGCTGCTGCCTCGCTCCCGGTAGTGTTGCCGCTTTCATGATTCACGACGCGGCCAGAGGAAGGATCACCTTCACGGGCGTGCTGGTGACGACGATGATGGCCGCAACCTTCACGGCCGTTGCGTTCGGCATCCTTGCGCAGTTCCTCATCGATGACTTCGACATCTCGAGGGCTCAGGTGGGAGGTCTCGTGACGGCCGTCGGAGTCGTGGCGGCGATCTTGTCTCCCTTCGTCGGGAGGCTCACAGACGGCATTGGGGGCCGTAGGGCGTTGATCGTGCTGCTCGTCTTCAGCTTCCTCGGGCTCTTGGGCGTCGCTCTCGCCCCCATCTACGGGTTGCTGCTCGTGGCAGGGGGCTTGGCAGGGGTGGCGCAGGCGCTCGGCAACCCTGCCACGAACAAGCTGATAGCCCAGGTCATCCCGCAGGGAAGGAGGGGCGTGATCACAGGGCTGAAGCAGTCTGGCGTCCAGCTGGGGATCTTCCTGGGCGGGGTCCTGTTGCCCGTCGGCGCGCTCAGCATCGGCTGGCGACCCACGATCGCCATGGTCGCGCTCCTGCCAGCCTGCATCCTGGTGGTTGCCTTCTTCGTCGTTCCTCCGCATGCAGATAGCGGGGGAGCGTCCAAGCAGAGGCTGCTGGAGAGGCATCCACCCGGCACCTGGTGGCTGACCCTCTACAGCCTGGGAATGGGAGCGGCGGCGGGCTCGCTCATGACCTTCTTGCCGCTGTATGCCCACGAGGAGATGGGGTTGACAGAGCGACAGGCCGGCTTGGTCATAGGTCTGGTCGGCCTCGTGGCGCTGATCACGAGGATCCTGTGGGGTCCCCTCTCGGAGCGGGCACGCCACTATGGAGCGCCCTTGGCTGTCCTGGCAGGCGTCGCCGCGGTCTCGGTCGTCGCCCTCCTGCTCGCGCCCTCCGTGGGAGTCACACTGCTGTGGGTGGGTGCAGTGCTCATGGCCGCCAGCTCAGGAAGCTGGAACTCGGTGGCGATGCTGGCCGTCATGCACGAGGCAGGCCCGGGACGAGCAGGCAGCGCATCGGGCATCGTCTTGTTCGGCTTCATGACAGGCCTCGGTATCGGCCCTCTGGTATTCGGCTACTCGGTCGACACCACAGGCGCCTACACGATCGGGCTGTGGGCCCTCGTCATCCTGTGCCTGACGTCGATGGTGGTCGCGCTGAGCTGGCTCAACCGGTCGAGATACGTTGTATTGCAACTAAAGTAGTTCCTAGATAGAGTATCTGGGCCGTGCGGCCTCGACTCTCGATCCTGTACCAGTTGCATGCCCTGAGCAGGCTCTCCCATCGGCTGGTCACCGGGGCGCTGGCGCATTCGGCGCTCTCCGGATCGGACTTCGCCCTCTACTCCCTCCTGGCCGCGACGGGCGCCGCGATGCCTTCTCAGCTCGCGGCGTGGACGGGGAGCCCGCTGCCTACGGCGTCCAAACAGCTGGGGCAGATGGAGGAACGCGGGCATCTGGAGCGGGTGCCGAATCCTGAGGATGGGCGCTCGATCCTCGTCCGCCTGACCGATCTGGGCGCTGAGGCCCACGCGCAGGCCCGTCCGTCCTTCGTGGCTCTCCTCGATCACGTCAAGCATTACCTGGGGGGGGCCCACGAAGACGTCTCCAGGGCTCTTTCCCGCTTGGAGTCGGCGCTCAGAGCTGTCCTCGGCGAAGAAGGCCCAGGGCCGGAGCCACGGTCTCCTGTGCACCGACTGGCCTACGAGGGACCGCTCCTGGACGCGGGCGAAGAGGAACAGGTCAGGGACTTCATCTCCTGGCTGCAGTTTCGACAGAGCGCATGAGCCGGTGGCTGCTGGCCTGGTGGCTGATCACGCTCGCCGCCTGCGGCCAGGCTGGGAGTCAATCAGCTGGGCAGGGTCCCGCTACCTCAGAGTCAGGAGGCCGGTTCACCACGCCTTCCGGATCCGACGTCGCGACGCTCTCGGTGGGCGTTCAGGTCGCGACGCTCCCGGTGGGCGGTCAGGTCACGACGGTCGCCGAGCTCGACGCGGCAACGGGAGGCCTCACGATCGATCGCCAGAGGAACCTCTATGCAGCCGACATCGGGCCCGCTCCCTCACGACTGGGGACGCGGGTGCTCCTCGTATCCCCTCGCGAGACCTCGGTCTTGCTGGACGATGCCATCATCAGGGGTGCCTCCGGCAACACCGTTCACCCAGACGGGGATCTCTATCAGGCAGCTCTCAGCGCCGGGCGTGTCGTTCGGATCACCACTGGAGGGAAGACAGAGACGTTCAGCGAGGAGCGGCTCAAAGGGCCCGTCGGCGTCGTCTTCGGGCCAAGCGGAGCCCTGTTCGTGGCCGACTGTTCGGCAAACGTGATATGGCAGGTGGACACCGGAGGAGCAGCCTCCCTCTACGCCCAGAGCCCGCTCTTTGCCTGTCCCAACGGTATCGCAGCCTCAGAGGACGGCGCCCTGTTCGTCGCCAACTTCGGGGATGGGAAGGTGCTCCGGATCGACAGGTCTGGCCGGGTCACCGTGCTGGCCGACGTGCCAGGAGGCAACAACGGCCACCTCGCGTACGCTCGGGGAGGTGTGGTGTTGGTGGCAGCGAGGGCCGCCCATCAGATCTACGCCGTGAACGCCATGGGCGAGATGGCGCTCCTGGCTGGCACAGGTGAGCCTGGTCTCGATGATGGGCCTTCGCTCGAGGCCTCCTTTTCGCTACCCAACGGCGTGGCTATGGCTGCCGAGGGCGCCGTGTACGTCAGCCATTCGGGATCTGCCCGGCAGAACCACCCGACCGTGATCCGCCGCATCGAGCTGAGCTACTGAGCAACTTTTTCGACGAGGGGCCTAAAGCGGAGCAGGCGCACGGTCGATTCTGTGCCAGGGAGCGATCCGATGAGCAACTCCAGTCCAGGACTCTTGATCTCAGAGCTCATGTCGGGGGACGGCCCGTTCGCCCGTGTGGCTGACGACTTCCTCCACAGGACCTGCAGTAGGTGCGGCCTTCCGGTCGAAGGCGACTTCGTGCTTCTGAACGGTGCCTACCACTGCCGCGAATGTATGAGCAGATCGTGGAGAGCCGCCACCACCCGCTCGGATTCCTCAACGAGAAGCTAGCCGCCTGCCTCGTCTGCCTCGACGCCCCGCTGCGAGAGCCGCGCCTCCACTCGCTCCTGTGCCAGCTCGCTTCCGAACGCCGT
>CAZKJJ010000058.1:0-9720 GCA_964553055.1 uncultured Acidimicrobiia bacterium | reverse complement strand
CCCCTGTTGCACGAGACAAGTCAAATGTAGCAGAAAGACGCCACACACCGAAAGACTGGGGAAGTTGTCAGGATCCGGCGTTCTCCCTGTTCAGAGGCCGATTCTGGACGTTTCCCCTGCTACCTGATTGGTGGGCCCGGCAGGACTCGAACCTGCGACCGACGGATTATGAGTCCGCTGCTCTGACCGACTGAGCTACGGGCCCCCGATGGTGCGTCTTGCCTGGTCAGTGGCTTGTTCTCGATTGGTACCTCTCAGTACGTCCCCTCGCAGTCCGTTGAACAGTCCACAGACGGTGATCCGGTGCGATTGCCGCCCAAAAGACGCGAGGTGAGCGTACCCAGGTTGCCAGGGCGATCGTGCTCGGGCACCTTCAGCGGTGCTTGGGTGGAAGCTGGCCGAGCCGGAACCAGGAGGACGCCACTCGCCTCACGGCGGGCCCAGCTGCTCTCCGGAGAGGAGGATGGCCTACTCGATCGAAGTGGGAGTGCCTGTGGACCCGTCCGTCGAGAGCTGACCAGGTCAGGGCTCCAGATAGGCGGAGATCTTCGCCTGGGCTGCTTCCATGACCTCCGCTTGCAGAACCCCGAGGGCCCTGGCAATCGCCAGCTCCTCGCCTATCGCTGGCTTGGGCGGGTCGATCGGATTGCGCCTGGCGCTTCCTCTCGCTTCGAAGTGGTCGCCGCGTATGTCAAGGGTGGCCGTGACGGAAGTCTGGGTTTCGTCCTCCTCGACGTGAAGATCGATGTTGATGTCCTTCTCCATGCTGCTCCTCTCTCGTGTCGCGATTGTGGGCCGTCGATCGCTGCCCGTAAAGGGCCTTCCTTCCCTGCCCGTAGCAGTCGTGCAGACGGCGCCTGAGGGTCCGACACGGCACGTCACCAGGCTGGCCCACAAATCGGGTCCATGAACGAACGTGCACCCGCGACTCTGCTGGGCCGCGAGGGAACTAACTTCACGATACGTGGGAAAGCATGGCGCCGTCTCTGTCGTTGCCGTGGCCGCCTTGCTCGTCACGTGCGGTGGTTCCGATCTTCCAGATGTCGGAACGGATCCGTCTCAGGTCATCCTTCGTGTCGAGCAGGTTGGCGGGTTCGCGCCGCTCGAGTTCACGCTCGGGCAAGGTCCCGTGTACACGGTCACAGGCGACAGGCAGCTCATCTTCCTGGGACCGCAGCAGGCAAGCTTCCCCGGTCCGCTCCTGCCCAACTACCAGACCACGCTGCTGACCGAGGACGAGCTCGAGCAGCTGCTCGTGGCCGTGGTCGAGACCGGCCTTCCTACCTTCGAAAGCAAGATCGACGACAGCGCTGCGTCGTTCGTGGCGGACGCCTCGACCACGGTGGTCACGTTCACGGACAGCGAAGGCGCTCACCGCTTTTCCGTATATGCACTGGGAATCGGCGAATTCTCCGATCCGGACGTTCAGGCCCTCGCGGACCTGATCGTCCTACTCGATCAGCTGGCATCCGGTGGCTTTCCATCTCGTTACGAGACCGATCAGGTGCAGGTGATCGCGCGTCAGGGAAGGCCAGAAGACCCTGATCTCTCAACCGTCCGGCCGTGGCCTGTCACTCCCGATCCTGCTGCCTTCGGGGAGATCGCCGAGGGCATCGGGTGCATGGCATTCGAGGGCGTGGCGGGCACGACGCTCCTCGATGCGTTCGCCGAGTCGGATGCGCTCACGTTCTTCGCGGTTGACGGGACCACCTACAGGGTGTTGGCGAGGCAGCTGCTTCCCGGAGAGGTCGGGTGTGTGCTGGCCGGAAGTTGAACGCTCTTGGTGTAGCGGCCGACCTGTGGCACTCTGGGTCCACCGAACGAGGAGCATCCGGTGGCCGTCGACTTGGCTGGGTTCGTCACCGACCTCAAGTCACACGCAGTGGAGCACGGTTTCCACGTTCACGACGAACGGCATCTCGTCGAGTCCTACTCGCTGAGGCAGTCCTGGGAGGTGGATCTTCACCCAGGCGAGGCGTGCGAAGGGCCGCTCGATCTGCACCTTGCTCTGGACGTTGACCCGAGGGTGTTGCTTCGTTTCGAGGACAGGGTCGGAGAGGTCGGCGATGAGGTCGCAGAGGACGAGGACGCCTTCCCGGTGCCGCTGTTCTTCAACTGGAGCCTGCCTCCGCTGACAGCGCCTCCCGACCTGTTGATCCTGGCGACCGATCTCGCAGGGATCGCCGGCCCCAGCCTCCCGCTCGAGGTCTCCATGATCGACTCCTTCGGAGCGGTGGCCGAGAGCACGGAGAGAAGCCTTTCGCTCGTGGGCAAGGTCGACCTGAGGATGGCCGACGTGTACCTCGGCCAGACGGAACTGTGCGACATCCTCGACCGCGGGCATGCCGTGAGCATGTTCCTCATCGAACGGGCGGACGACTGGCTCAAGAGAGTGGAGGAATTCTGAGGTTTCCTGTCAACGAAGCATCGGAAATCGACGCTTCCATTGACACGAAACTCACGCGTCGAGTCGTTCCAGAACGGGACCCATGGCCTCGATCGACGCCTCGGTGATCGGATCGATGATCAGCTGGAGGTGGCTCACCCCCAACTCCGCGAAAGCCCCCAACTCGTCAGCCACTGCGGCCGGCGACCCCGAAATAGGACTTCCTTCTCCCCTCTTCGCCACCCCGGAGTGTCGGCGCCCCGCCGGATCGAAACCCACCAGCACGGCCACGGTCTTGGCCACATCTGCCGGATCTCGACCGGCCGATGCCAGCGCCCGATCCACCTTCTCGAGGATCGGGGGCAGCCGCAGGCGGTCGTTCTCGAACCAGGCGTACCAGGCATTCCACATGTCCATGTGGGGAGCGGTGATCGCCAGCATCCGGGTTCCCTGTGACCCGATCATGATCGGGGGCCCCTCGGGCCGTGGTCCCTTCGGGAGGATCTCGGAATCGGTCACCTCGTAGAAGCGGCCTGCGTAGTCCAGTCTGTCGCCCGCCACCAGAGTGCGAATGATCTCGAATGCTTCTGCGAAGCGGCTCACCCGATGGTCGTACGGGAACCCGAACGCCAGATACTCCGTCTCGTTCCACCCGGCACCCAGTCCCAAAATGAGTCTCCCACCTGATATCTCGTCAACCGTGATGGCCTTCTTGGCCAACATGGCAGGGCTGTGGAAGCTGGTCGCCGCCACCAGCGGGCCGAGCGACACTCTCTCGGTCACCGCGGCCAGAGCGGCGAGCGTGGTCCACGACTCCCACGGACCCCTTCTCGGGTTCTCGTACAGCAGGTGATCCCCAACCCAGAGTGAGTCGAATCCGACGTCCTCCGCCATGGTTGACATCGCCTCGAGGTCCCGCCATCTCGCCTCCCATTCGACTTCGGGGAGCTGAACTCCCACCGCGAGGGGACGCGTCACCTACGCCAGCACCGACTTGCGGTCAAGGCCGTGGTGCGCACGATCGATCGAGAAGAAGGCCATGTCCGCATCCGTGTCGAAGTCGATTGCCTCGCCGGTCAGCCACTGGGCGATCATCGACCCAACAGCAGGCGCCTCCTTGAAGCCGTGGCCCGAGAACCCGTTGGCCACCACGAATCCGTCGAGGGCGGTCGGGCCGATGATCGGATAGACATCGTCTGACACCGTGTACAGGCCTGAGATGCCGGTGATGGAGCCGGTGTGGCCGCGGTCGGGGATCCGGTGATGCAGTCCGTAGATCTTGGTGTCTCTGAAGGCCCGGTCGATGTCCTGGTTGAAGTGGTCCGGATCCACGTCCTCCTGCTCGTCCTCTTCGAGGATCGACCCGATCAGAATCTGCTGGCCTTGGTTCTCGGGTCTGAAGTAGATGCCCGCCGACTTGTCGCCAACGACGGGTATCGGCATCAGCTCCTGAGGGCTTTCGCGGTAGATCACCTGCGCTCGGATGGGCCGGAGCTTCCAGCCGAGATCCAGGCCCGCCATGTCTGCGAGGCGGCTAGCCCATGGACCCGCTGCGTTCACGACGAAAGAGGCGTCGACGCCCGAGCCATCGGCGAGGTCGACGCCTGTCACTGCCCCGTTCTTGGTGCGGACGCCCGTGACCGGCATGCGAAACTGCACATCCACTCCAGCCCGTCGCACTGCTTCGAGCAGATCCTGACATGCAGAGACTGGGTCGAAGTAGGCACCCTCTTCCTCGTAGAGGAAGGCTTCCCCGTCACGGCATTCATGGTCATGGGTGAACGTCAGGTCGAAGGGCTCGGCGCACGTGCTGACCGAGGGAAATAGGTCGTGGACGTCCTCGGCCTCCAGAACCGATGTCCGGATGCCGAGGCTTCGCATCAGCTCGTGCTGTTCCTCCACGGTGGCTCTCGACTCGCCCATCGCCCAGAGCACACCGGTGTGATGGAACTCGCCCCTCACCTCATCGAGGCGCGTGTACTCCGACCATCGCTTGTAGGCGGTGTGGCCGTCGCGTGCCACCTTCACGGCGTCCGGGTAGGAGTACAGCTGTCTGAGAATCGCGCACGAGGCTCCGGTCGAGCCCTCGCCGACGTTGGCCGCCTTCTCGTAGACCTTGATCCGATACCGATCGGTGCGTCTGCTGACCTGATGGGCGATCTGGAGGCCCATGATGCCCGCTCCGACGATGACGATGTCCGCCGTCTCCCTCAGAGGACCCTCCGGTTCGACGCCCCGAATCCTAGGGCGAGCAGTGGCAGTCGGGCCGCGGCGGAAATACCCACCGGTGCGACGCTGTTGTGGGCGACGTGACGACGACCGACCCCATCGGCGCTGCGCTTTCCCGTGGCGGAACGATCGACATGACCACGACGGGCCGAAACTCGGGACGCCCCCACCGTATCGAGATCTCGTACCTCAACGTCGACGGCGACATCTACATCACCGGCAGGCCGGGCAGGACCCGTGACTGGCTCCGGAACCTGAGGGCCGATCCGACGTTCACGTTCCACCTCAAGCACGCGGTCAGGGCAGATCTGACGGCGAACGCCACCGAGATCACGGATCAGACGCAGCGAGAGAAGGTCATGCGAAGGATCCTCGAGATCTGGGGGAACCCGCAGTCCAAGATCGATCACATCATCGACCGCTGGGTGGCCGGAGCGCCGCTCGTCAGAGTCGAGGTGGAGCACTAGGGAGAAGCAGCGTCTCCCGCGCTTTCAATGGAGGCATCGGAATTCGCTGACTGGATTGACAGGAACGTCAGGGTTGGACGACCACCACCGTGCCGATGTCGGCCCATCCGTAGAGGCTGCGAGCCTTGACGTCCGGCTGGCGAACACAGCCTCCCGAGAGGGGGGTTCCAAACTGGTCCTCGGTCATCATCGGCGTACCGTCTGCGTAGAGCGGCAAGTCGTGGAACCCGATCGAGATTCCGTTCACTGATCCGTAGGCAAAGCGCACCATCCACTTCATCGTGATCCCCTGGTAGAAGGCGACCGCGTTAGGTGACTTCGAGTACACCCGATAGGTGCCGGGCCTCGGCTCGCTCAGCCTGCCAGATACCAGATACGAGTCGATGACGCGCCCCGTCTCGCTGATGAGCCAAATCCGCTGATCCGACTTGTCATAGACGATGCGACGACCCTCCCCGGTGTTCTCAGGCACCGGAGGGAATGCATTCGGCACCACGGCGCCCTCGATCTGAGAGGCCCTCTCAGCGAGCGTCCATTGCGGCAGGAACGGGCCCAGGACGGGCGGTGTCACATACTGGAGACCGTATCGGATGTCGAACGCCCGGCGAAGGGCGGGATCCATCGCCAAGCCGCTCCCTGTGGCGGACGATGCCACAGACGCCGACGCTGATGGCGAGGCTGTCTCGCCGCCGGCTGCGCTCGGCACCACCTCGTAGGCACTCCCCGCCCCCGCCACGACCACCAGGAAGACGACCAGCACGGCTGCGCGCAGACCAAGCGATCGCGAGAGGCTGAAGGGTTTGCGGTGCCGAGCCATATCCAGTCCTCGGACATTATCGACGATATCTGGCTCCTCTCAACTACTCACTGGTCCCTTGTCGGGTGGCCGACGGTCCCGATGTGCTGGATCACTGTGGCGTGGTGAGCGCTCCCTTTGCCGCAGACTCTTCGTACCGGCGCCTGGCCGTGTGACTTCCCGCCTGGCCGTGTGACTTCCCGCCTGGCCCTCCAGGTCACGACACCGCCGATGAGGGGTTCGGCTCACAGCCTGTCCGCGAGACTGTCCTCCATGACGTGCTGCCAAGCT
Source organism: uncultured Acidimicrobiia bacterium (assembly GCA_964553055.1). Classification (GTDB taxonomy): domain Bacteria; phylum Actinomycetota; class Acidimicrobiia; order Spongiisociales; family CAZKJJ01; genus CAZKJJ01. The sequence continues at coordinate 3,551 of CAZKJJ010000058.1, read as the reverse complement.
GGCGGACCTTGCATGTCCAGCACGACAGCTCCGTCGGCCTCGTGGCGCAGCTCTACGTTGACGGCTGGCATGAACTCGCTCAACAGCGTCAGGTACTCGTCGACCTGAGCGGCGAGCTCATCCGTCCAATCCAGCTGCAGCGCAAAGCCCTCGTCGCGGCGCCGGACGGCTACCGCTGCCTCCCGCACGATCCTCCCCAGCTCGGATGCCCGGAGCAGCGCCGAGTCATCGTGGCCGCCGACCGCTCTGCGGAAAGGGAAGTCGTCCGGCTCGATCGTCAGCCTGGCCAGCGGACGCACGGGAGTCTCACTCACCCACTCATTGGTCCAGCCGCCCTCGTCAGACAGTGGCAACCGACGGAAGGCGTCTCGTGGAAGCACGTAGAGCGTCCCTGGGCTCCAAGGGTCCCCATCCAGGAGATCCTGGTTGATCGTGAAGTGGTAGAGCCCGAACCTGGCGGCCCTTTCGTCCACGTACTCAGTGACCCCGTTCCGTATCGAGCCGGTGAGGTTCTCCCTGTCGATCGCAGCGAAGAACATGGCCCAGATTCCGTCGTGGGTTCCATACACGGCCGGCAGGTTGCCGCGACCCGTCGAGTCCTTCAGCTCGAGAGACGTCCGCCTCGTGGAGAACTCGTCGATGTCCCCGCGCTTCGACCCGTGGAAGATCACCGCATCTCGGCTGCTGACATAACGGACGAACTCATGCTTGGGCTCTGACAGGTCGTATGGAAGGAGCGCCCCGTCTCTTCGTTCCATGATGCCCTGCAACAGATCCTGGAAGGCGGAGGCGTGCCGGCTGTCCGGTCCTTCTCCGAACACGAGTCCGTGGCCAGGCGACCACCGCGGCAGCTGTGCGACGCGCCTGAACTCGTGCTCGCCGCCGACCAGAAAGCCGGTTGAGACCCGTTCGTTCATGCTGAAGTGGAGTCGGGCTCCTTCGAACTGCCCCCTGCCGATCGTGAAGCGGTCCTTGCCTATCGCGTGAAGCGGTGCCGCGAACTCTGAGGGAACGCCAGGCGAGCTCATCTGCCACCCGCCACTCGTCGCAGCTATCACGACCGTCATGTCGTCTGCCACGTAGAAGCCGGAGTATGCGTCGGTCACGGCGCGAGCGTAGGGCGGCAGAGATCGAGTCGTGACGGGTCGCCCGATGTGAGAATGGCCAATGTGCGAACTGAGAGGAGCGACCGAACGCTCGGGCGCCTCCTGGCGTTGCATTCGAGCTCGCAGACACCTTGGTGGGTTCGTGGCATCTCGGTTCGTGCCACGCCGCGATCCAGCTTGGCCCGAGGGCGATGAGGATCGCAGGGCTGCTCATCGACATCGACGGCGTGCTCGTCACGTCGTGGAGGCCTCTGCCCGGTGCCATCGAGGCGATCGGGCGGCTGAGACGGTCGGCGTTGCCCTTCCGGCTCATGACCAACACCACCACCAGAAGCAGGGCGACACTCGCGGAGACCATGCGTGAGGCGGGCTTCGATGTCTCTGCACACGAGATTCTCACGGCGCCTGTCGCCACGGCCGACTACCTGCGACGCCAACATCCTGGCAAGGCCTGCTTCCTCATCGCCAAGGGAGATGTTCGGGATGACTTCGAGGGCATCGAGCTCTCGTCCTCCGACGCCGAAGTGGTCGTGATCGGAGGCGCCGAGGACCGCTTCACCTACCAGGCTCTGAACCACGCGTTCCGCCTCATCATGAACGGGGCTGCCCTCGTCGTCATGCACCGAAACCTCTGGTGGATGACAGACCACGGGCCGATGCTCGACGCGGGGGCCTTCGTGGCTGGCCTCGAGCGCGCAACGGGTGCCGAAGCGGAGGTGACTGGCAAGCCCGCCAGGGCCTTCTTCGAGGCTGGACTGTCGGCGCTGGGTACCGACAGGTCGAAGACGGCCATGATCGGCGATGACGCCGACTCCGATGTGACAGGAGCCCAGCAGGCCGGGCTGATCGGCGTGTTGGTCAGGACAGGAAAAGGTGCGACCTACACCGGCGGGGCTCAAGAACCAGATGTGGTGCTCGACTCGATAGCGGATCTGGACGATCTGATCCGCTGAGCCCCTGAGCCGCTGGTCCGGAAGCCCTGTACGCTTCGCTCGTGGAGAGAGCTCTTGAGCTGAGCGGCCGCTCGAAGCCGGACGTCGTGGTCGTTCCAGCCGGCGGCGACCTGCCCTTGGCCGTGAACGTCTGGGTGACGCTTGCGACCCCTTCTCGGGTGAGCGGAGGCGCAACCATCACCGAGCTTCCCCAGAGGCACGCAGGGAAGGCTGATGTCAGCATCAGGGATGACGAGCCCCTCGCCTTGGGCCTGCAACGGATCAGCATCGAGCAGCTCGCCCTTGCTAGATCGGCGCTGCAGGGTCCCGACATCGACGAGGGCATCCACAGCGCTCGGAAGGCGATGAAGCGCGTCCGGGCGATTCTCCGGCTGTGCAGGGATGAGATCGGCGAACGTGTGTATCGATCCGAGAACGTGATCCTCCGAGACGCGGCTCGTCGGATGGCACCCGTGCGTGACGCCATCGTCGTGGTCGAGACCGTCGAGGCTCTCGCACGCGACTACCGAGAGCAGCTTTCTCGAGGGACCTTCGAGGAGCTGCGAAGGGAACTCGACTCGAGGCACCGCCTGGCCCAAGCTCGGATGGCGCGGGACGGCGTGCTTTCAGAGGTCGCAGCCCTCCTCGATGGGGCAACCGCGCGGTTCGCAAGCTGGCCCACCGAGGCGGGAGATGCCTGGCAAAGGCGAGCGATACGGGACTCCTTCGTCGCCTTGGCCCCTGGGCTCGGCCGCACGTATAGAAGAGGGAGAAACGCCTTTCGCGCCTCACGTGTCGATGGCTCGCCTGAGACCCACCACGAGTGGAGGAAGAGAGCCAAGTACCTCAGGCACCAGCTGGAGACCCTCGAGCCTCTCTGGCCCAACGTGATCGCGGAGATGGCGAAGTCGGCCGATCGGCTGGCGGAGATGCTGGGTTCGGACCACGATCTCACGGTGGTCGGGAGCGTGATCTCCGGGCTGCCCGGCGTTCTCAGCCCACCAGAGCGGCGCCTCCTCGAAGCGCTCGCGCTCCGTGAGCGGCGCAAGCTCCGGAAGCGGGCAGTCGAGCTCGGGACAAAGGTCTACGCGGAGCCGCCACGGCGGTTCGTCGATCGCCTCGGTCTGTACTGGGATGCCTGGAGGGCTGCCGGGTAGCGCTCCGTCACACCGCCAACCGGAGCTGCACCGGCAACTGCGGTGACACATGGAGGCTCTCGTGTGGCTCACGCCCCGGACCTCCGTGCTCTGCCACGAGCTCTCTGACCATGCGGCTCACCCGCTCGCGTTCACGACTCGGAGCGTGTGAGCCTCCCCGATAGAGCTGCTCGTGTTTGGCCGACAGGTCTGGTCTGGCGCTCCTCACCCATCCCAGGTAGTGCTCCTTGACGCCCGGGCGTAGATGAAGAAGCACGCAGGTGATCGAGAGGGCGCCTGCCTCGACGCACGCAGACACGACCTCGGATAGCTGCTCACGGCCGTCTGACAGTCCCGGCAAGACCGGCGCGACGAGG
>CAZKJJ010000057.1:0-9747 GCA_964553055.1 uncultured Acidimicrobiia bacterium | reverse complement strand
GTGGCTGAATGGATTGGTGCCAGGCCAGAGGACCGAACGGCTGGGAAGCTCCTGCGCCTCGTGCGGGACGAGGGGATGGCCATGGAGAGGGCGGTGGGATCGTTGGGGCCTCCCGCAGGGCTTTCGGACCGTATTCGCCTGCTTGCTCGGGAGACTCTTCGTGCTTGACCAGTTGGCGACCGCCGTCGAGACCCTGGAGGGCGCCTTGGCCAGGGCCTCTGCAATCGTCGGAGCTGAGCGACTGGGCAGAGTCAGGCAGCTGGTGGCCGACGTGAGAGAGCGAGGCGGATTCCTCGGCGAGACGCTGGTCGTCGCCATCGCAGGTGGCACGGGGACAGGAAAGTCGAGTCTGTTGAACGCCGTGGCGGGGGAGCCCATTTCCAAGGTGGGGCCCATCAGGCCGACGACGGATCATGCCGTTGCCTGGATACCGCGGTCTCCTACCAAGGAGCTCACCGCCCTCCTGGACCTCCTCGGGGTCGAAGAGCGGGTGGCTCAACCCAATCCCGCGTACCTCGCCGTCTTGGACCTTCCCGACCTCGACAGTGTCGTCACGGCCCATCGTCTCGAGGTGGAGGAGATCGTCAGGCTCGTCGATGCGGTGATCTGGGTGGCCGACCCCGAGAAGTACAACGACAGAACCCTGCACAGGGACTTCGTCGATGTGTTCGTCCGACACCAGGACCGATTCGCCTTCGTGCTCAATCAGATCGATCTGCTCGGCGGTCCCGGGCCGGCAGCCGAGCTGGCGAGGGACTGGGAGGATCTCCTGGCCTTGGGAGGAGTCGAACAGCCTCGGGTGCTGTGCACGGCGGCCAGGCCCGTCAGCGGAGGCGTCGTGGGTGTCGAGCGGGTACGCGCCTGGCTGGATGTCCAGCTCGATGTCAAGCGAGCAGCTGCATCCAAGCTCGCTGCGGATCTCATGCGAGGCGCGGACATGCTCGAGGAGATGACGGGAGTGGAGCCCGGGTCGAGTCTGCGCTTCGAGGAGCGGTGGGCCGAGGTCAGGCAGCACGCGGCGCAGGCCCTCGTCGACGGGGGGACAGGACAGGCGTCCCGAACGCTCACCGATTTCGTCGACGACCTTCGCCAGGCTGGGCCAGAGCTGGGTGCCACACTCCTGTCCGCATCCCCCCCCGACAGGATCCGTGCACTGTGCAGGGCGTTGGCGTCGACGACCAACCGGACACGCCTGCTCCCGGTCACCTGGGGGGCGATCTTCGGCGTCCTCGCAGTCGTCCTGTTCTTGGCAGGCTCGATCGCCCCGGGGCTGGTCGCAGCCTCCTTCGGCCTGGCAGGAGTCGCGGCGTCCCAGTGGCGCGCCCGCGCTGCGACCGGACTCGCCATCCGGCGGCTGGAGGAGCGATTGGACCGCGAGCTGGGCAATGATCTTCGAAACGCCCTCAGGCCGAGAGCCGAGCTTTCGGGCATGCTCGCCGAGTTGGCCGTCCTCGCTGCCAGGCTGGGTGCTACCTGACAGTCATCCACCCGATGGCGCGATCACCCTGAGCGCTTCCAACTCGCTCGTCACCGTCAGTTCGGACATCAGCCCGATGAGCTCTCCGTCGGTCTGCAGGGCGGCGGCCGGTTCAGCTTCGACGGTGACGACCTCGAGATCGGCCCACACCTCGAGACCCGAGATCCGGTCCAGGTTCTTGCCTCGTACCGCTCTGGCGATGATGGAAGGCAACCTGAGCAGTCGGAGGTCCTCGACGATCATCACCGACAGCCCCTCCGAGCCCGGTCCGGCCAGGGCAAGAGGCATCCTCCCGAAGTACGTGTATGGCGCGTGAACCTGGATCAGCGCCGTCACGCCGAACGCGACGTTGGATCCTGCTGTGACCTTGAGGCTCGCCGGCCGCTTCCTGTAGTCCTTGATGAGCACGGATCCTGCCGTCCTGGCGTAGTGAACTGCTCCGAAGCGGTACTTTCTGTATGGCTCCTGCTCTGCGATCGCGACCACGTCGGCGTCGAGTCCCACGCCGGCAGCGAACGTGGCGCACGTGTCGACGGCGTGACCACGGGCGCTTCCGCGGACGTGCGCAGTCGATACGGGGCGGCTGGTCGTGACCTCCGTCAGGATCTGGGCAGCAGCTCTGGGCTTGTTGGGAAGGCCCACGATGCGGGCGAAGACGTTCGTGGTGCCAGCGGGGATGATGCCCATCGACACCCCCGTCGATCTGAGCACACAGGCGACGTGGTGGGCGATCCCATCTCCGCCGAACGCGACGATGATGTCGACGCCCTCTCGGATACCTGCCAGCGCGAGGCTCTCGACCTGGCCTGCGCTCGTCGGCCAGACCGCCTCGACGGCGTGAGACCCCCTGAGGATCCTGACCACGTCGCGATGGAGGCCGCCGGTGAAGCCGGAAGCGGCAGGGTTGGCTATGAGCAGCACGTCTGCCATCCAGGTGGGAGGCTAGATCGCAGGGTGTCAGGCACGCCGTCCTTACAATCAGGCTCCTGGTCATGTCCGATGCCAGGAACCGGTCCAACGCTGACGGCGCGGGCGCGCTGCTCGGGCTCGCCGCAGGTGACCAGCTGGCTGCCATGCAGAGTCCTGATGAGCATGCTCCACACTCCTATGGGTACAGGACACAGCAGGCGACGGTCGTCGCCTACCACCTCATGCGGTGGGGGGGCATCCGGAAGGACTCGCTCCGATCCGAGCTCGTCTCCATGGCCTTCTCGGAAGAGGGACCGCCCGCCTACCGAGGCGAGCCCGCTTGGCTCACTGGCTTGCTCGGAGCCGCCCGGTCTGGCGTGCCTCCGGCTGCCCCTCCGGGAGACGGGGCAGCTCCCTTGGCCCTGGCGGTGGGGCTCTGGTACCGGTGGGCGGCCGAGCAGTTGGTCTCAGAAGCCGTTGAGGCTGCCTCGGTCACCCACGTGGACGGGGCCTCCCTCGTGGCTGCTGCCGCATACGCGGCAGCGGTGGCGGCCGCCACGTTCGGTCAGCATGGCTTGGACTTCCTCAACGCGGTGGGGGAGGCATCCAAGGCCACGCTCGAGCTCCTCGGCAGACGTGACGTCTCCGATCCCGAGGCAGCAGCCTCCTTGGTGGCGTCCCTGAGGGCGGCAGCTCAGTGGCTCGGGGCGAGGCCGAGCGAGGTCGTCGAGGCGACGGCCGCGGTGGGTCCGGGCGGCTCCGTGGTTGCCGCGGCGGTCCTTGGATCCGTTCCTTGGGACCAGTCGGAGGACGCTGTCAGGTCGGTGGCAGTTCAGGTGCAGGTGGCACCTCTGGTGGGTGGCATCGTGGTAGCCAGGAGAGGGATCGCCCATTGGCCCTGGGACATGCCGAATGAGCTCTGGTTCGCCGAGATCGGGAGACGCTTGGTCACGAGAAGCAGGACGTACGAGGATCTTCCCGACCCCTATGCGGTGGAGGCGGCCATGCGTGATCCGACATGGGCGCCTCATCGGATCTTCTGAGACCACTCACGGGGCTTGTCGTCGACAGCCTGCAAGACCAGGCGGGCGACGACGATGAGCGCCACGAGTGCTGCCATGGCAGCGCTCCTCCCGAGACCCAACACCACGACGAGGACGAGCCAGAGCAGTGGCCCGAGCCACGTCGCGAACCTTCCCACAGTCGCATACAGCCCGTAGAACTCACCCAGATGACTGGGCGGCGAGATCCTGGCCATGTAGACGCGGTCCGCGGCCCAGGTGGCTCCCAGCGCCACGCCGCCGATCGGACCCAGGGTCCAGCCGAGGGTCGTGGCGTCGAGGCCCGCGGCGGCGACACCGGCTGAGATCGCACCCATCCACATGTATAGGGCTCCGTGGAGCACCTTCCGAGGGCCGTACCTGTCGACGAGCCTGCCCGCCCCGAGACCTCCCACGATGGACGCTGCGATCGCCAGACCGAGGAGCTGCTGGACCTGATCGAGCGAGAAGTCGAGCTCCTCGAGAACGAAGATCGTCAGAAAGCCGGAGATCAGGGTGTTGATGGCGTCGGTGTAGAAGAAACGGCCAACGAGAAATCGCGTCACGCCGGGAAACGATCCTGTGCGACGCCAGGAGCGGACGAGATGTCCGAACGCCGACACTGCCGTGGGAGGCGCACCGGCCCTCGGGAGCCTGGGCCGCTCCCGAATGAAGAGGAATGCCGGCAGGGCGAACATCAGGAAGAGGACCGCAACGGCTCGGAAGTAGGAGGCGTAGCCGAGCCGATCGACGATCACGATCCCTGTCAGGAGAGCGACAGCCGAGCCGAGGTAACCGATACCCACTCCCAGGCCTGAGACCAGGCCTCGGTTCTCTGGTGTGCTCACGTCCGGCAACAGGGCGTCGTAGATCACCGAGCCGAGATGGAATCCGATCAGCCCCAGGCCGAGGAGCACGAGCGAAGCAGGGACGCCGAAGGACGCCAGGAAGAACGTGGCGCCGACCGCGATCAGCGTCGTGCTCCTGAGGTAGGGCAATCGACTCGCCGCGAAGTCCGACCGCGCTCCTATCCACGGTCCGAGGACGATCACGAGGATCATGGCAGACGAGATGGTCAACGCGAGGCGTAGATCCGACAGCTCGGGAAATGTCTCGGTTCCGGTGGCTTCCTCTTGCAGGGACACCAGCCAGGCAGGGAAGTAGAGCCCAACCACGCCGAGGGCGAAGACCGTGTTGGCGAGGTCGAACAACACCCAGGATGCAGTGCTTCGCCTGTCCGGGCTCCATGCGATCATCTGCTGAGCGTAAAGATGTTCAGGCCGTCACGGCCACCGCGATGAGGTGCTCCCGCCCCAGCAGACCCGCGGCCGCCTGGATGGCACGAGCTGTCTCGTCGAGCGGGAACTCGTGAGAGACCATCTTGTCGAGCCTGCTGTCGACGGCCAGTTGCCGCGTTGCCCAGTGGTATCCAGCAGAGCTGGCACCGAAAGCCCCTCTGATGGTCAGCTCCTTCAGCACGAGGATGTCGCTGAAGAGCTGGTTGATCGCCTTGGTGCCCTTCGTCGAGGCAAGCACGACTCTCCCTCCCGCCTTGACGAGGTCGAGAGCGGTGTGGATCGCCTCCGGATCGTCGCTGGTGACATCGATCACGATGTCCGGCCGTTCGCCGAGGCTGTCCGCGACGGCCCGTTCCAGTCCGTCGCCGGAGACGTCGGTCGTCAGGTCAGCTCCCAGCTCCGCGGCGAGTCCCAACCGGTCGGCGTCGTGGGAAAGCCCGGCGACGCCCACCCATTCGGCGCCCGACTCTTTGGCCGCCAGGAGCGCTGACAGCCCACGAGGCCCTGGCCCGAGGACCATCACGTTCTCTCCTGCCGTCAGCTCGCCGAGCTCGACTGCCCATGTGAAGCCGGCGGCGAGCGCATGGGCGAATGTGGCGACGACCGCGGGGATGTCATCTGAGATAGCGTGAAGGCGGGCTCCTGGATCCAGGTACAACGTGTCAGCGGTTCCGCCCCACAAGCCAGGTGCCTCGGTGGAGGGAAGCATCCCGTAGGCGTTGACCGGCCTCCTGAACGAGCACCCCGACATGCCGTCCGTGCAGCGGCGACAGGCACCGCAGCGAATCGAGCTCTCGACGACGACTCGCGTTCCGATCTCGAGGCCCCATTCGTCTTCGTATACATGGGCGATCCTGCCCACGATCTCGTGGCCCGGGATCATCGGGTAGATGATTGACCTGCTACCGCCATTCCAGGCTTGCACGTCTGTGCCTGAGAGCCCTGTCGCCTCGATGGCCAGCCATCCCCCGTGCCTGACGTCCGCCACCGGGAATCTGCTCGCCGAAAGGTGACGTGGCTCGACCAGCACCATCGCCCGCGCCGTCTCGGCTACCAAAGCGCCTCCGCGTCCCAGGCGAGTGTAGAACGAGGCCGCTCAGCCGAACAGGCGTTTGAGACGCTCGAGGCCCTCGGCGACGTCCTCGTCCGCAAGCGCATAGGCGAGCCTGAGGTGTCCTGGAGCGCCGAACGCCGACCCGGGCACGACCGCCACCGCTTCGCGGTCGAGTATGACCTCCGCCAGCTGCTGATCCGTCTGGGGGACGTCTTCTTCGAGGGCGGTGCCCAACACGGCGCTCACATCAGGGAAGGCGTAGAAAGCTCCTTGGGGCTCCGTCAGCGAGAATCCGCGGAGCTCCCTGATCCCCTCCACCATCATGCGCCGCCGCCTGTCGAACGTGGTCGCCATGAGCGAGACCGTCGCCTGCTCGCCCTCGAGGGCGGCCAGAGCGGCCACCTGAGCGACGTTGTTGACGTGGGACGTCATGTGGCTCTGGAGGTTGACGCCCGCGCGAACGGCATCGCGCGGCCCTATGAGCCACCCAACTCGCCATCCCGTCATCGCATAGGTCTTCGAGACCCCGCCGACGAGCAGCGTGAGATCCGGGTCGGAGAAGTCGGCGATCGAGCGAAATGTGGCAGGCGGATACACGAGGTCACGGTAGATCTCGTCACTGATGATCCACACGCCGTGCTCGCCTGCCCACCGCGCCAACGCCTCGAGCTCATCAGCCCTGTAGACGACCCCTGTCGGATTGGAGGGTGAGCCGAGGATGAGGGCTTTGGTACGCCTGCCGAGCCTGGTCTCCAGCAGCTCGGGAGTGACCTTGAATCCCGAGTCCCACGGCACAGGCACGGGAAGGCCGCCCGACAGCCTGACGGCCTCGGGGTAGGTGACCCAGTACGGCGCGGGGACGAGCACTTCGTCCCCGGGGTCGACGGTGACGGCCAGCGACATCAGGACAGCCTGCTTGGCTCCGTTCGTGATGAGCACGTTCTCGCCTGCGAGGGCGAATGCGCCGGCGACTGCCGCGCGCAGCTCGGGAAGGCCTCCGGTCGGTGAGTACTTGTGGAGTGCCGGCTCGGCACACGCTCGGGCTGCCGCGGCCACGACATGGTCCGGAGTGGGAAAGTCCGGCTCGCCGACGCCGAAGTCGATGACGGACGTCCCCTCTGCCTTCAGAGCCTTCGCCTTCATCGTGATCGCGAGTGTCTTCGACTCTTGTATCTGCGCGACACGAGTCGAGATCCGAGGCATCGGGCGCTGAAGCCTAACGGGCGGACCGAACCAGCTGCGCATCCGGCTGGAACGCCTCGAGGTTGAGAGGGGAGAGCTCGGCGAGCGGGTGCACGACCGTGAAGACGGTGTTTCCCGCGATCCGTGCCCTCACCATCGCGTCCGCCACCGAGGCGGTGGTCCACATACTCTCACCGGAGGTGGCTGCTCCTGGCGCGAGCAGGGCCTCGGCTTCCTCGGCTGGGGTTGCGCTCACGTCGAACCCGAGGTATCCGACGCCTCTGGCCAGATAGACCCTGTCTGTGAGAAGTGTCTCCCATCCTGCACCGGCTTGCCTTCCTTCCTCGAGGGCCATGAGCGTCCCTGAACCGAGTGACATGATCCCGATGGAACGACATGCGAGAGCCTCCTGGACGATGTCCGAAATCCAACCCTTGTCGTCCAGGCCGGCGATGAAAGCCCCGAGGCTGTGCCTGGCGAGGCGGGCGTCCGACTCGAGGGCGGCCTCTGTCGCAGCCAGCACCAAGGCATCGGCGCGTGACGTCGTTCGGAGCTGCTCCGCGTGTGCCAGCCCCCGACCCCAATCGCCCTTCGTCAGGTCAATCAGCGCGGTTGCGACGGCGCGGGCGCGCACCAACGACTCCGACCATCCTTCCTGGAGTAGAGGATCGAGCCGGCTCCCTCGCGACCACTCAGGGGACCTGCTCACACCGTCACCGTACATGTTTGCGGTGCTAGTAGCGAAGGTGGGAGACGATGTTGCCATGCGGGTCGAGGAGCAGCGCGTGGTCGCCCGCGTCGTTCCACACTGGCGTGTCCGAGCACCAGTGCAGCAGACCCTCCCGGTCGCGTCCGCAGCCCGTTGTCAACATGACCCTTCCGAGCGACTCGAGGAGATACGGACCGAACATGTAGCGGTGAGAGGACGTCGCGTCCCGCACCGACCACCCCTTCAGGTCGACGGCCTCGCTGCTCCCGTTGCCGAGCACGATCAGCTCCGCCGCCGTGGGATCGCCCGGTGTGCCCTCGCCTGACGAGATGGCGACGATCTCGATGCTGGCCGCCGAAGCGGGTCCACAGGCATCCTTCGCCCAGAGCCCGACGCCCGCCTCCTCGGCGACCAGCTCGGCCTGCGCCAGGAGGAGCTCGGCCGAGCGATCGGGCCCGACGGGGGTGGCGAGCGCCAGACCCGCACGCACGAGTCGCTCATTCACGAGCACGCTGCCCTGAAAGACGAGCCGCAGCAGGCGCCCGTAGACATCGCGTTCCGATCGATCGACCACCAGGCGGATATTCCTTCCCGCCACGAGGCGTTCCAGGAGATCGGCGGCTCCATCACCCATGCACTCGTTCCGTTCGGGGCTGTTGATCCCGATCAGGCGAACGTCTTCCGTCTGGTCCCCCGAGCGAGCTCTGATGGTGTCACCGTCGATGATGTCGACCACACTCACCTGCGTCGGTGTGCACGTCCAGAGTGTCACCACCAGGACAACGAGGGTTCCCTTCATCTGCGTCACGCTACGGCTCACGTGTGACGTATTGGGCCCCGCACGACCTAGCCTGCTGGCGCGTGCTGCGAGCCATCTCCCCGGCCCTGGCCCTGGTGGCTGTGGTATCGGCGTGCACGGACGCCGTGGTCCCTCCAACGACCGCCACGACGATCCCCTTCCAGTCCGTGCCGCCTACCACCGAGAGTCCACGGCCGTCCACATCACTCACGACGACCACGGTGCAGGAGACGACGACGACAGGACCGCCTCTGCGCTCCCTCGCCTACGAGGAAGTCGCCGAGGGGATGCCGTTTCTCACGGGGTTGGAGTCAGTCGAGGACGATCCGCGGCTGTTCCTGGTCGCCAAGGAGGGGACGATATTCCTCCTCCCGCCTGAGACGCAGGAGCCCTCGGTGTTCCTCGACATACGAGACCGCGTACGAGATCGGGGGGAGCAGGGTCTCCTCGGCATGGCCTTCCACCCCGACTACCCGGCCAACGGCCGATTGTTCCTTCACTACACGGGCGCAGACGGGGACACGAGAGTGGTCGAGTATCGGGCTTCGCAGGATCCAGGGCGGGCGGAGCCCGACCCCATCCGCGAGCTGCTGGTGGTGGATCAGCCCGCTCCCAACCACAACGGCGGTCAGCTGTCGTTCGGCCCTGACGGCTATCTGTACCTCGGGCTAGGAGACGGAGGCGGAGCCAACGATCAGTTCGGGAACGGGCAGAGACCCGACACGCTCCTCGGCACGATCCTGCGCGTTGACGTCGACACTGACACTCCCTACGCCATTCCAGCGGACAACCCCTTTCAGGCAGGCGAGGGCGGCGCGCCTCAGGTGTGGGCGTATGGTCTGCGAAACCCGTGGCGTTTCACCTTCGACGAAGGCTTCATCTACATCGGCGACGTCGGCCAGAACCGATTCGAGGAGATCGACGTCGCTCCTGTCGATGTCCCCGCCGTGAACTACGGCTGGCCGATCACGGAGGGCCTTGCCTGCTTCCGGCCAGTCTCGGGCTGCGACACGGACGGCCTGACGTTGCCCGTGCTCGACATCTCCCATGGCGATGCAGGGACCTGCTCGGTGACGGGAGGCGTCGTCTACCGAGGTGAGGCGATCCCCGAACTGAGGGGCCACTACCTCTACTCCGATTACTGCGGAGGGTATCTGAGGAGTTTCCGGTATGAGAACGGGGCGGCCGCCGACGTCACGGACTGGACAGACCAGGTGGGGGCCCTCTCAGGTGTGTCCTCGTTCGGTGTCGACGCGGACTCCGAGGTGCCCGGGCTCGG
>CAZKJJ010000056.1:5687-9778 GCA_964553055.1 uncultured Acidimicrobiia bacterium | reverse complement strand
CGACACGACGCTGAAGATCGTGGACGGGCGCATTCCCGACGACGGGCTGGTGATGCGCTACCTGCGGCGCACCGGAATCGGCGAGCGCGTGATCCTCCAGCGGCGCATGCGCGATCTCGAGGAGCTGTTCCGGGGGCATCGGCTGCTGGCGGAGTCGCTGCCTGAAGCAGCGTTCTCGAGCAAGCTCAGCGACCGATCGAACACGATCGGATCGCAGTGGTGGTGCGTGGTCGGGGCGAGGGAGAGCTACACCGAAGCGATCCGAGGTGGGGCGTGGGCCGGGTTCTCGTGCTCGCTGACCGGTGACGACACCCGTCACAAGGAGCTCGTGGTCGGGGCACTCCGCCGTTCAGAGGGAGCCTTTGCAGAGGCGGTCGCCTCGGTCGCCTTGGACGAGGAGCGCGATGCTCTGTTGGCGGGTCTGCTGGAACACGAGGCCCAGCATCAGGGCCAGCTCATCCGGTTTGTGTACGCCCTCGGCTATGCCTTCCCGCAGTGGTGGGTCGAGCGGTGGGCGCTGAGCGAGTAGAGGGCGTCCTTTTCTGCTCGTTCGTGTCAATCTGGAACACTCTCGGCGGGTCTGAGATTGACACGAAACCTCTATTCAGGCTCCCTCCTGCTGGTCCCCGCCGGTGCCTGTTGTCAGTTCGGGAGGCGCGGGCGCCTCGATCATTCCGACCTCTCCGCCGCCGAGGTGTTGCACGTCCGAGTAATGCTCGATGAGGCGCGAGGCGTTGCGGTTGACGAGGAGCCTGAACACATCTGCCCTGTTGTAGTGGCCTGCGAGGTCGTGCCTGAGTTTGAGGCGGACGCCTGTCTCGAAGTCCATGTCAGCGAAGAGGATCCCCTCCTGGTCGCCCCACAGCGGCCCTGCCAGGATGCGCGTGTCAGGGGCGACGATCACCGACCCCCCTGAGATCTCCGGCCTCCTCAGGAAGGCCAGATCAGCATTCGCTTCGACGATCATCGACCGCATTCGGTCATCGACGACACCCGCGGCGCTGATCACGAATGCCTTGGTCATCTGGGCGAAGGCCTTGGCCATAGTCAGAGCGACGTCCGCCATCGGGACGCTGACCTTGGGGAAGTGGTTGGGCCAGGCCATCACATGGACCCTGGTCTGCTCTGCGGTCAGAGCGAAGATGGCCAGAGGGTTCGAGTTCTCGCCACACATGAGGCCACTCATGGCCCCGAAGTCGGTTGGTACCGCTCCGAACGTCTCGGCCCCGCCTGGCTGATGGACGAGGCGCTCCCCGACGGTGGGCACCAGTTTCTGGTGCTTACCGAGCACAGCACCGTCAGGCCCGAAGAACAGCTGGGTGTTGAACATGCTCCCGAACGTGCCGGACGCCTTCTCACACAACCCCATCACCACGTAGGCCTCGGCGTCCCGGGCAGCATCCCCGAGCGCTGCCACCTGAGGGCCGGGGATCTCAACGGCGTTGTTGAACAACTCGACGCTCAGCTCGGTGGCTCTGGCGTCGGTACCCGAGTGGAAGTGGAACCAGATCGGGTGGGCGGGGATGAACCCTTCCGGAAAGGCGATCACCCTCGCTCCTCCGGCTCCTGCCTCCCGGATCAGGTCGCAAGCCTTGGCCGTGGATGCCTCCCGATCGAGGAACACCGAGGCCGCCTGCACGGCCGCACCCCGCACGACGGGGTTCCTGTCGCCCACCGCTCACCTCCTCTCGCCGGAGGCTAACCCCCGCTGGAGCGAGGCAGCAGGGGAGCAGTCGATAATGGGTTTCGTGTCAATCTCAGACCCTCTCCAGGGGCCTGAGATTGACAGGAACGCTCGGAGAATCGAACGTGGCCGTTCCGCCCTGGAGGCCTCAGATCCTCCTGACCGAAGTGCTGGAGCTCACGGCAACGACACTGGACACCCCACGCCGAGGTCGACATGCTGTCGGGCCGCCCAGAACACGTCCGACGTGGCCTGTTTGCCTGCAGCGAGTCCACGGAGGAGCTCGATGAGCTCCTCGCTGTCCTCGTAGAACCGTTGGAGCCTCCACTGGGACATTCTCTCAGGGGTCGTGAGCTGTTGCAGCTCCGCGAGGGCCTGCTCGGCGAACTGTGCTGCCGTCGCGCTCCAACGTGTGAGACCAGGGTCGGCATCTCCTGGAAACAGCCCCACAGTCGCCTCCAACTCGAGCGAAGCCCGTGCGCAGATCGCATGCGCTCGAGCCAGATACTCAGCCATCGGGTACCGCTCTCCTACCGCGGCCAGTGCCTCCGCTGAATCGAGGAACTCCTCCGTGTAGCGCTCCCAGAGCGCGGTGGAAGCCTGGTCCAGCAGCGGATAGGAGTAGAGGTACTGGACGTACATCTCACTGATGTCCTCCGGGTGATTCCTCACCACCCAGCTTCTGAACACATGCCAGATATGCCGATATCCATAGGCATAGGTGAAGCCGAAACGGGCATTGGTGATCTCGCCGCCGACGATCTCGAACTGAAACTCGTCCGTCAGCGGCGCCCAGCCGAGGGCGCGCGTGACATCGTTCTCGAAGGTGAACTGACACCTCGCAGTGGACCCATCTCCGCCTTCGGTGTCCATCGTGATGCAGGCCTGGTTCCCGAACTCCCATCCCAGCGCCCGGTACCAGTCATGGAGAGCGGAGAGCATCTCCGGCTCGAGGTGCATGCTGTTCTCAAACGTTCCGACGGCGCCGAACAGAGCGGCGACCGCTTCGCCGTCGCCCGCGGTCCACGCTTCCATGAAGGATTCGGCCACAGCCTCTGGCGAGGCCGGGTCGACCGCGACCATCTGCCCGTTGAAGATCCAGACCGCGCCAACGATCGCCGCGACGACCAGGGCTGCCGCCGCTGTCCGGGACAACCAGGGGAGCCCTCTTTTCCTTGGGATGGGGCGGGCGATCCCTTCCGGCAGGACTCGTCCATTCGTTCGGAACCGATCCACCTTCGTGCGATCCCGCTTGGCTCGGATGTCGGCGAGCAAGAGACGTGAGACATCCTGGCTGAAGCGCTGTTCGACCTGGTCGTCTTCTGGCATCGGATTGGCTGCTTGCAGGAGGGCTTCGACGTCGATACTCATGCCAGCGATCCTTTCTCCGACCATCTCGAGAATTCGGGGTTCTTCGTGAGCTGTCTGGCGAGTCTCCGCTTCGCTCGGGAGAATCGTTGATCGACCGCGTTCCGCGAGATCCCCAGCACCGATGCGATCTCGACCGGCGAGAGCCCTTCCCAAGTGGTGAGCCGGAGGATCTCCTGATCTGTAGGGCTGAGTCGCTCCAACGCATCTGCGACGTCAGCGGAGGCTGGACTCCCGATGAGCTGCTCCTCAGGCCACGAGGGCCTCTCGAGGCCTGAACCGGCGGTGCGTTCGAAGAGCCTGGCCCGCCTGCGAAGCCCACGCCGCTGATTCGCTAAAACGCGAAAGGCGACACCAAGCAGCCAGGGCCGCGCCTCCTCTGATGGTGGCACCTCATCCAGGCGTCTCCAGGCCACGATGAACACCTCCGAAGCCGCATCCCAGGCATCCGCCCGGGACGCACTTCGGGTGCAGTAGGCGAGGACGGCCCGATGATGATCGACGTAGAGACGCTCGAAGGCCGACTCGGCCGTGGCCTCGGGGCGTACGACGGAACGATTCGACATCGCACCCTCAGGTGTTGTCATCGAAAGGAGAATGTCCGGACAGGACAGGATTCTGACACGAAGCGGTCCGGCAGGCGGTCCAACCGGTCGAAGCGTTACACCGCTCACTCGGCGAATCCCCCCGGCCTCAGCGCCTGCTGGTTGACCCCGTTCACCGGCCGTTCATATACTCCCGGCCGGACTAGCGCAAACGTGTGTAGAAGCCTGTTTCGAACGTGAGGAGACCTGTATGAGACGACTGCGACTATCCGTCATCATGTTGGCGGTCTTCGCCCTCATCGCCGCGGCCTGCGGCGCCGAAGAAGAGACGACGACGGCGCCTCCCGGCGGGGGGGGGACCACAGCGCCACCGGCGACGACCGCCCCACCTGAGGAGACGTCGCCGCCCACCACGGCGGAGATGATGGAGCCATTCATCATCGGTACCTCGTTGCCCTTGACGGGTGAGTTCTCGATCCCGGCCATCAAGCACC
>CAZKJJ010000056.1:0-5677 GCA_964553055.1 uncultured Acidimicrobiia bacterium | reverse complement strand
AGCTCTGCGTCGACCTGATCAACGAGAAGGGAGGCGTGCTCGGTCATGAGCTCCAACTGGAAGTCGAAGACAACCAGTCGGACAGCGAGATCGCTGTATCCCAGTACGAGCGGTTCGTCACCGAGGCAGACATCCTCTTCGGGACCTTCTCGAGCCTCCTCACCGCTCCCACCTCGGCGATCGCCGAGCAGAACGGGATGGTGTATCCGGTTCCTTCGGGAGGCGCGCAGAGGATCTGGGAGCGTGGCTTCGAGAACCTCTTCTACTTCCAGGCCCGTCCAGCGGAGCAGATCGGGAGTGCATGGGTCAACGCCCTCGGCTACTACAGGGATGCCGGCCTCATCTCTGAGGACGACTATCCGGCGACGGCAGCTGTCGCGTACGCGGACGACTTCTTCGCGGCCGCCATCGCCAACGGGCTGCTCGGCGGCACGGTCAACGATCCCGGTACGGGCGAGGTGCTCGCCGACCTCTCGCCCGGGTTCCTCGCAGACGCGGGCATCGAGGTGGTCTTCAACCAGGACTGGCCGACAGGCGCCTTCACGGACTGGACGACGTTCGCCAACTCGATCAAGCAGTCGGGAGCCGAGGCGGTGTTCGCCTCGACGGCTTCCGTCGATGAGGCCATCTCGCTGGTGCAGGCGCTCCAGCAGGTGGATCACCAGCCTGTGTACATGGCCATGTCGCAGGGCGCCCAGGTCGAGTTCCTGAACGAGCTCGGTGATCCTGCCAACAACATCGTCATCCACACGGTGTGGCATCCTTCCGTCGACTTCCAAGGCGAGCTTGCGGGAGAGCCCTACAGCAACTCGGACTTCATCGCGGACTTCAACGCCGTCCACGGCAGGGATCCGGATGAGGACGAAGCCATTCCGTTCGCGGTGTGCCAGGGCATGGAGCAGGCGATCCGGGGTGCTGGCTCCACGGACAATGCCGCACTCGCGGCCTGGCTGCGCGACCGCACCGCAGACGATCCCGTGAAGACGGTGCTCGGCAACTTCCACTGGGATGAGCGCGGTCTGCCCATCGATCGGGACTACATCCTGACGCAATGGCAGGACGGGACTCTCGAGTTCGTCTATCCGGTAGGCGAGTTCGAGGGAGTGGTCGATCTGGTGTACCCGAAGGCTGAGTGGTAAGAGGCGGTGAGGGGGCCGGATCGCGGTTCGGCCCCCTCACTCACTCGAGGGGCGCGACGGGAATGATGGCGGCCCCCCCATCGGTTCGGATGTGAGCGGAGGGTGTCTGTGGTCGGTCTCCTCGACGTCCAGCGCATCAGCAAGGCATATGGCGGCGTCGAAGCCGTTCGCAGTTGCTCGTTCGAGGTGGCAGAAGGAACGATCACCGGACTGATCGGTCCCAATGGAGCAGGCAAGACCACGGCGTTCGACGTGATCAGCGGGATCGTCGACCCTGATGCCGGCTCCGTCCGGTTCGGCGGCATCGACATCACGGGGTGGCTGCCTCACAGGGTGACCAGGCTCGGGGTCAGCAGGACGTTCCAGATCACCCGTGACCTGGCCGAGATGACGGTTCTCGAGAACCTGGTGGTGGCGTCGCCGACGGGCGGCCTGCGAAGCCTGGTTGGCAGGAAGATCGGTCAACACGAGCGGGACCGCGCCATGGGGCTGCTCGAGTCCGTGGGCATCGCGGGGTTGGCCGGCTCACCTGCGAAGTCGCTGTCGTATGGCCAGAAGAAGCTGCTCGAGTTCGCCTCCGTTCTGATGCCCGAGCCCCGCCTCATCATGCTCGACGAGCCGGCAGGGGGCGTGAACCCTGCGCTGCTCGAGCGAATCATGGACCGCATCAGGGATCTCAATCGGTCTGGGATCACGTTCCTCATCGTCGAGCACAACATGGACGTGGTGATGTCGCTGTGTGATTCGATCATCGTCATGGCCCACGGCGAGGTCCTGAAGGAGGGCACCCCCGAGGCCATTCAGGAAGACGACACTGTCCTCGATGCCTACCTGGGTAGGGCGTAATGGCCATCATCGAGGTTCGAGATCTCGTGGCGGGGTACGGCTCAGGTCCCGACATACTCACGGGGGTCAGCCTCACCGTCGATGAGGGCACGTCCTACTGCATCGTCGGCCCCAACGGGGCGGGCAAGTCGACCTTGCTCAGGGCGATCGCAGGACTGCTCCGGCCGAGGTCAGGGGAGATCCACCTCCAAGGCATGCTGGTCAACGGTCTCAGGCCGGACCAGATGCTCTCGGCAGGCGTCTGCTTCGTGCCACAGGACTCCAGCCTGTTTCCCACGATGACGGTCCGGGAGAATCTCATGATGGGCGGCTACCTCATCAGGGACCGAACCTTGCTCCACGACCGCCTCGACCTGGTCTTCGAGACCTTTCCCGTGCTTGCCGAGCGCAAGAGCCAGCACGCAGGGACGTTGTCCGGGGGTGAACAGCAGATGGTCACGCTGGGGAGGGCCCTGATGATCGAGCCCAAGGTGCTGATGATCGATGAGCCCAGCCTGGGATTGGCACCCATGATCGCAGATCAGATCTTCGAGAAGATAAGGAGCTTCGCCTCGCTTGGGATCACGGTCGTACTCGTCGAGCAGAACGCCGTCCGCGGGCTCGAGAGCTCGGACTGGGGCGTCGTCCTCGATCTCGGTGCCAAGGAGTTCGAGGGACCCGCATCCGGCATCCTCGGCGACCCGCGCATTCGGGAGCTGTACCTGGGCAGGCAGCTGGCCCAGAGAGAGAGGCATGGATGACCCAGACCGTGCAGGTCCTGATCTTGGGTCTGCTGCTGGGAGGCGTGTATGCGATGATGGCCTCAGGGCTGACGCTCCTGTTCGGCGTGATGCGCATCGTCAACCTGGCGCACGCCGCCTTCATCATGGTCGCCTCTTACCTCGCCTATGTCTTCTTCGAGGCCGTCACCCTCGATCCGATCGTCTCCCTCGTGATCACGATGCCTGTCCTGTTCGGGCTGGGGGTCGGTATCTACCTCCTCCTGTTCCCGCGTATCGAGACCAGCCCTCGCTACGTGGAGATGACGGTCTTGCTCACGTTCGGGTTGGCGCTCATGATCGAAGGCATCCTGACGTTCGTGTTCACTGGAACGTTCAGGAGCGTGCGCCCTGGCTACGTCTCAGAGTCGTTTCTCATCGGGGACCTCTTCGTCCCCGTCGGTCAGCTCTACGCCACGGTGGTGAGTCTCGTCCTGTTGGTGGGGCTGTGGGCATTCCTGCGCTTCGCCAGGACAGGAAACGCCATCAGGGCGACCATGCAGAACCGCTCAGCCGCTCAGATCGTCGGCGTCAACGTTCGATACGTCTCCGCGCTGGCATTCGGGATAGGCATGTCGCTGGCGGGTGCATCGGGTTCGCTCCTCAGCTTCCTCTTTCCCTTCTTTCCTGCCAAGCACTGGCAGTACGTCGCCCTGCTCCTCGCCCTCATCGTGCTGGGAGGCATGGGCAGCATCAAGGGAGCGGTGATAGGAGCCGTCCTGCTGGCCGTGGGGAGCGCGTTCGTCACCAACGAGTTCGGGCCGACATGGTCTCCGATCACGTTCTACCTGGCCCTCTTCGTGATCCTGCTGCTGCGCCCGCAGGGTCTGTTCGGCGCCAAGTTGAGGCTCTGATGTCTGGGATCCCCATCATCGAAGGGCCGGCTGTCGACGAGGCTCTACCCTCCCAGGTCGAGCGACGCCCAGGCGACACCTCCAGGAGGGTGACCCTGTTCGTCGTCCTGGCATTGGTGCTGGCGTTCCCCTTCATCGCCAAGCCGTTCTTCACCTCATACGCCTACGTCATGCAGCTCGGCATCATCGTGCTGATGTGGGTCGCCATGAGCTCGAGCTGGAACATCATCGGAGGCTTCGCCGGTTACATCTCCCTCGGGCATGGCGTCTTCTACGCCGTCGGTGCGTACGCGGCAGGGCTGGCGTTGGTGCACTGGGGCGTCTCCCCCTTCGTGTTTGCACCGATCGCTGGTCTGGCTGCCGTGGCCTTCGGCTTTCTCGCGGGTCTCATCACGCTGAGAACTCGAGGCCCTGCGTTCATCATCGCCACGATCGCCATGCTCCTGTTGTTCTTCCTGTGGTTCGACAATTGGGAGTTCATCGGTGGGACGAACGGGCTCAGCCTTCCTCTGTTCGACTTCCCCATCGAGTGGCTGAAGGTGCCCTTCTACTACGGGATGGCCCTCTCGGCGATTGGTGCCGTGTACCTCTCGTACCGCATTGCCCACTCGAAGTTCGGCTTGGGGCTCCGCGCCATCTCCCAGGACGAGGTCAAAGCGGAGGTCTCCGGCATCAACACGCGTTGGTACAAGGTGACGGCGTTCGCCTTCAGCGCCTTCTTCATAGGGACCGCAGGCGCGTTCTGGGGATACAGCCTCACCTACCTGAGGCCAACGGCCTTCTTTGCCATCGCCGTGGCAGCCCGGATGGTGCTGATGGCGATCATCGGCGGCAGGGGAACGGTGTCCGGTCCTGTGATCGGAGCGGTTCTCATCGTGGCGGTGAACGAGTTCTCGGTGCGGCAGTTCGGCGAGACGGCACTCAACATCGTGATTACAGGGTTGATCCTGCTGACCACGCTGCTGTTCTTCCCTCAGGGGATCGTCGGAAGCCTGAGGGAAGCAGGCAGGCTGCCCGCCTTCCTCGACTGGGACTGAGTCCTCAAGGGGGAGGCTTTCGGGCCCAAGCGAGGACGGCGACGTCGCGTGTCGTCAGGCCTTCAGGCTTGAGCTCGTGCAGGCGGCCGCGCACGGTTTCGAGGAATCGCGTCTGCGCCGGGTTCGACAGTGACCGGAACCTGATCTCGGAGAGGCCGAGCTGGGTCCTTCGCCCCAGGAACTCCTCCACGTCGGGAGCGTCCGTGACGGGAGCTGTCTCGGTCTGAACGTCGGTGAAGCCGGTCTCGGTGAGCAGCGCTGCCAGCTTGTGGCGACTGTCCATCTGGTCGTGGCTGGCCGGTGCTGGATCGGCTGGGGCGGCGCCAGCCCTGTCGAGCTCTTCGCTCCACACTGTGTCGGCCAGGGATTCGCCTTCGTCGGCCTCCCACGTCGAGATGGCGACGACCCCTCTCTCGCGTAGCACCCGCCTCACCTCCAGGAGGGCGGCGCGAGGCTCGAGGAGGTGAAACAGCATGAACGCCGCGACGACGGCGTCGAACGAAGCGTCCCGGAAGCAGATATGTCCTGCGTCCGTGACGACGCGCGGGAACGCAGCGGGAGCCAAGCGGACCATGCCCTCCGCCCTGTCTGCTCCCACCACCGTCGCCGAGGGGGCCGCCAGGGCCAGCTCGGGCAGCAGCGTGCCGACCCCGGTCCCCAGATCGAGAACGCGGCGCGCCTCGGCGATGTCCAGGTGCGCCACGAGCTGACGCCCTGCTGGAGCCAACACCGGCGCCCAGTGGCGCAGGTAGGCCTCGGCGCTCTTCGAGTAGCGCGCTGCTACGTCTTCTGTATGAGAGGAAGCCCCCATTTCTAGGGCCGCGGTATGACGGGCAGGAGCAGGTGGGAGCCGAAGGCGTCCCCGGTATGGATGCCGACCTTTCCCCCGAACACGGCCTCAGGACGGTCGAGCGGATCATCGTGCAGGAAGGGCCCGCAGCCCGTGAGACGGTTCTTGAACGTGCCGAGGCTGGCTTCCCCCAGGTCGCCTCCGTAGGTGTAGTCCTTGCCCCGCACGGTGAGGCCCAACCGATAGCCGGCCG
>CAZKJJ010000055.1:0-9808 GCA_964553055.1 uncultured Acidimicrobiia bacterium | reverse complement strand
CAGTGCGACTCGGGCATCTTGTTCTCCACCAGGTTCTTGCCCACCTGGATCGTCAACTTGGAGTTGGCGAGGTCGTTGAAGTCAGGGTCGGACGTCTGGACGCCGTGCACGAACGGATGCCCTGGCGCCTGGTCCCCGTGCCAGGTGTAGTTGGACCAGTTCCTGCCCGCCTTCGCCTCCTCGGCTGCGACGCCTCGCACGTTGGCATCCAGAAGAGCCAGCGTGTTGCTCATCCGGTACATGCCGTACTTGCCGATCACCCCGAGCAGCCCCATGCCGCCGCGCAGCTTCATGGTTCGGGTTCCCGCTCCTCCCATCTCCTCGATCATCTCGGGTTGGTATCCCTCCGAGGCGAGAAGGCGGGAGCCTGCGTCTCCCGAGTAGGTCGTGGCTACGTTGACCAGGCCTCTCGCCAAGTAGTCGTACGTCTCGTCCCAGGTCAGCCGGGTGAACGTGTCCATGCCCCGGCTCGTGAACTGGTACCGATCCCGGTTGGCGTCGTCGAGCGGCGGGAAGCCGTCGTCTGCCCACCGTTTCCACCCGTTGCGCACCATGGGGAACCGCAGGCGATACGGGCCGTACACCCTCCTGTGGAACATCTGGCCCTTCTTGCAGCCGCGCGGGTGCCACTTGACGGACGCCGTGTTGCCAAGCTGATCGCTGTATCGGCCGACGTCGTAGTTCTGCTCGATACGCTGAATGACGCCGTTGCGGGTGAAGGCTCGCAGCCGGCAGGCGTGGGTGTCGTTCGGCGAGCAGATGAACGTGAAGCTCGAGTCGTAGGCGTATTGGTCCCGGTACACCTGCTCCCAGTCCCGAAACGGGTAGACCTCGAGGGGGTTGTCTGCGGCCTGGATGGTGGTGAAGTTCCTGAGCAGGGGAAACGAGGCCGCACCGACCGCGGTGGCGGTTCCCATGATCAGGAACTCCCGACGGCTGATCTGTCGGCCAGACATCGCTAGAGGTTCCCCTCTGGCGGCCAGCGCCTCGCCGCGAGGACCGCCACGGCGAGCACCGCGGTCAGGTTGTGGTGTACCAGCGCAGGCGTCAGACCGGCCACGGCCAGGAGCACGAGGGCGGCGGCAAGATGCCTCCTCGCAGGATCGTCGAGCCAGGCGGC
This sequence comes from uncultured Acidimicrobiia bacterium, assembly GCA_964553055.1. GTDB lineage: Bacteria > Actinomycetota > Acidimicrobiia > Spongiisociales > CAZKJJ01 > CAZKJJ01. The sequence continues at coordinate 8,688 of CAZKJJ010000055.1, read as the reverse complement.
CAGCAGCAGGCCGGCCGCCGCTCCCGCCAGCATGTACGCGAAGGGCGGAAGCGAAAGCGGGGCTCCCCATGCCCACAGCGCCGCCAGAGCTGTGTAGCCGGGCTGAGCGATGAGCGCAGAGGCGACCAGGAGACCTCCGATCGCCGCCCCGATCCAAGCTCGGGCTGTCGGGCGACGGGCTGCCTCCGAGGAACCGAGCAGGATGAGGGCAACGGCCAGGAGTGCTTCGCCTGCGCCACGCAGCGCTGGGCCCATCTCGGACCACGTGAGCGCAGCCTGGCCTGCGAAGGCACCGAGCCCCAGTGCCAGCACACCCATCCGAGCCAACGTGGGGCCCTGTGCGCTGTAGGCGGCGACGAGCAGCGCCCCCGCGAACCCGGCTCGCGTGAGCCATTCGAGGCCTGCAGACTCCACGAGCTGGGATGTGGCAAGGGCCACGCCGGCCAGAACCAAGGCGGCTCGAAGCGGCCAGCCAGTGACGGCCAGCGCGCCCAGGGCCGCTGCCAGCACGAGGACGACGGTGGCCGCCGCTGCGGTCTCGCCGACCGCTGAGGCAGCAGTACCCACGCCGGCGGGGGCTGCTGCGCCGCTCATGGCAGGCACCCCGACTCGCTGGATCAGCACCTCGACGGCTCCGAAGGAGGCCGTGGCCAGGAGCAGGATGCGAGCCAGGGATCCTGAGGCTGCGGATACCCGCACACCACTCGCCGCGGCTCCCGCTACCGACATCCCTGCTCCTAGCCCGCTTATCGTTTAGCTTGAAGCTAAAGGTTTCTCTCTGTATAGTCCCTGTAGCGATGAACGTCAAGTACTACACTTGACATTCTGTAACAGAGTAAGGGATACGATGCAGGCCGCTCTGGGCAGACGAGGTGACTACTCGGTCAGGGCGATGCTCCACATGGCCCGTCATGGTCAAGAGGGTCGTCAGAAAGCTCGCGAGATCGCCGCCGAGATGGACATCCCCGACCGCTACCTGACCCAGCTCCTGGCAGAGCTGGTGCGGGAAGGGCTCCTGACCGCTGTTGCAGGACCGGATGGTGGCTACGAGCTGGCCCGCGACCCCGATCAGATCACGCTGCTCCAGGTCGTCGAGGTGGCCGAAGGACCGATCCGGCTCGATAGATGCGTGCTCCGGGGCGGGGCGTGTGACTGGAGACAGGCGTGCCCTGTGCACGAGGCCTGGACCCGTGCCCAGGCCGCTCTCGCCAAGGAGTTGGAGGCCACGACATTCGGCGATCTCGCCAGGATCGACGCCGCCATCGTGTCGGGCACGTACCACCTGCCCACAGATGCGCCGTCGCACGTGCAGGACACGCCACGCCGAGGCGCACGTCCCTCGTCCTGACACCGGTTGGCTCACGTCTGTTCCAGCGATTCGGTAGGTAGACCTCATAGGGCTTGCCCTCGGGTGCGAGCTCGAACGTCTCCTCGAAGGCTCTTGCAGCTCGAAGGTCGAGGTGCTCTCGGAGAGGAGACACACCCCCGGCCGGGGCGGTCCGATAGGTCCCATGGCCCACCCCGATGCCCGCCTCCGACCGTGAGCCATCGCCGACCTGATACCTTGGACTCGTCGTGAGCCTGCTCAGAAACCCGCCCAGGACGAACTACGCGGACACCGGGAGCGGCTACATCGCCTATCAGACGTTCGGCGAGGGCCGGGACGTGGTCTACCTCAGCGACGCTCATTCCAACGTCGAGGTGATGTGGGAGAACCCCGCCATCGCCGCGTTCTTCGACAGGCTGGCGTCGTTCTCCCGAGTCACGTACTACGACAACCGAGGAGTCGGCGCCTCGGATGCGCTCCCCATGAACATCTCGATCGAGACCTGGGTAGACGACGCCCGATACGTGATGGACGCGGCAGGGATCACCGAGGCTGCCCTGATCGGCGACGTCGAAGGCGGACCTGGTGCGATGCTGTTCGCCGCCACCTACCCTGATCGGGTTTCCGCGCTGGTGCTGACCAACAGCTTCGCCCGCTGGCCTCGCGACGACGACTACCCCATCGGCATGCCGCTCGAGACGCTGGACAAGCTCGTCGGCAGGATGCGGGACGGATGGGGACAGCCGGGCTTCTTCGACCTCCCTGCGCCGAGCACGGTAGGGGATCCCCAGACACAGGAATGGCTGGCGCGCTACCAGCGGCTGTCTGCCCCACCCAGTTGGGCAGGGATGGTCTCGAAGTGGTACGCGGAGGTGGATGTGCGTTCGATCCTGGAGAGCATCAAGGTGCCAACGCTGGTGATCGCCCGCAAGGACGCGGTCTACCACCGACCCGCTCACAGTGAGTACTTGGCCGCCCACATTCCGTCCTCGAAGCTCGTTGTCCTGCCGGGAGCGGACACGTCGCCGTACTTCGTCGACCCTGATCCGGTGCTCGACGAGATCGAGGCTTTTCTCACAGGCGTGCGGCCCCGTCCTGTCTCCGACCGCACGCTGGCGACCGTCATGTTCACCGACATCGTGGACTCGACCAGCCATTTGGCGAAGCTCGGCGACCACCAGTGGTTGAGCCTGCTCGCCAGACACGACCAGCTCACACGGGACTACCTGAGCCGGTATCGGGGTACCGAGCGCGACACCCGAGGAGATGGGTTTCTCGCCACCTTCGACGGCCCGACCAGGGCGGTGAGCTGCGCAGCGGAGCTTGCTCAGGCTGTGCCGGAGTTGGGCATTCAGATCCGCGCAGGCCTCCATACAGGCGAGGTGGAGCTGACGGGCAGCGAGATCGGCGGACTGGCCGTCCACATCGCGGCCAGGGTCGTCGCCGCCCAACCAGACAGCGGCGTGCTGGTCTCGAGCACGGTGAAGGACTTGGTCGTGGGCTCTGGCATCGAGTTCGAGTCGCGGGGAAGCCACCGGCTCAAGGGCGTCCCTGGCGAGTGGCTCCTCTATGCCGTCACCGGCCTTCCCTGAGCTCGGGATCCGCGACGGGGCACGGGCGTTGGCGCATGAAGGTCCTCGTGGCGCTGGGTGCTAACGATCGGCCACCTCAGCCAGCGCGCCGATGATGGCCGAGACCAGGCTGTCGCCACCTCCGTGGCCCGCATCTGAGAGCACTTCGAGTCTGGCCGTGGTCCACCGTTTGGAAAGCTGCCATGCCGTCTCGAGCGGGCCGCTCACGTCGTAGCGTCCGTGGACCAGCACGCCAGGAATGCCCTCCAGGTTCTTCGCTTCTCGCAGCAACTGATCGTCCTCGAGGAACGCTGCGTGTCGCCAGTAGTGGGTCACCAATCGAGCGAAGCCGAGGCGGAACGTCGGGATCTCGAAGCGTGGATTCGGAGCGTGGCCGGGTGTGAGCGACACGTGGGCATCCTCCCAGGCGCACCACTGCCGCGCCGCCTCGTCACGCACGGCAGGGTCGGGATCGAACAGCAGGGTGGCATAGGCGTCCACCAAGGGCAGATGTGAAAGGCTCGTTGGCACGGCCGCCGCGAACCGCTCCCACTCCTCAGGGAAGATGCGGCCTACGTCGTGAGTGATCCAACGCACCTCGCGCCTGGATGTCGTGCCGACCAGCGCCAGCACGAGCGCTTCGACTCGCTCTGGATGGGCCTCTGCATAGGCAAGGCCCAGGGTCGTTCCCCACGACATTCCCAACATGGTCCACCGGGCGACGCCGAGCTCGCTCCGGAGTGTCTCGATGTCCGACATCAGGTGGGCGGTGGTGTTGACGCTCAGGTCTGCGTCCGGCTCACTGGCCGAGGGGAGGCTCCTTCCTGACCCTCGCTGGTCGAACAGTACGATCCGGTAGGCCTCCGGATCGAAGAGCCGACGCTGGCCTGGCGTGCAGCCGGATCCAGGCCCTCCGTGCAGGAACAGCGCAGGCCTGCCTTCGGGGTTGCCGCAGCACTCCCAGTAGACGAGATGTCCGTCGCCGACGTCCAGCATGCCGCTGGCGTAGGGATCGATGGCAGGAAACAGCGACACTGCAGGGCGACGCTACAGCCTGAGATACGAGGCCGTTGATCGCTGTATGTGTATCGCCGGTCAGGTGATGAACGTGGCGAGCCCCTCGGCTTCCTCGTCGAGCTGCCGCCGAGCGCCCGAAGGCAGCTCGTGGAACGGCTCCAAGCGCACTCGTCCTTTCTCGACCTTCCACGTCCCTGCCACCTGTCCATCCACCAGGAAGCTGTTGACCGAGTGCGGCGTCCTGGTGTTGAAGATCCTGGGCCGGTACTCCTCGGGAAGGATCTGTGTTCTTCGGGCGTGGACCAGCAAGGGTGCGTCCCATGTGGGGAGGAGACGGACAGGCGCGGGTGTCTCTGGGTCTGGCAGCATCCCGTCCTCGACGTCGAGCAGCTCGGTCCCCTCTTCGGTCAGGAACGTCCGCAGAGGGAGCCGGCTGAGGCTGGGTCGCAGCGCCGTCGCGGGAAGTCCTGTGAATGCGGAGATGTCCTTCCTGCCCGCCGGCCCGAATCCTGTGAGGTAGCTGGTGACGAGCTGATCGATGGCCTCGCCTTCGGGCGTGGATAGGTTCCGGTCCTGTCCCATCCAGGAGCTGGCGAGGCCGAACAGGTCTGCTCTCCGCCGCTCCCACGTCCCGGACGGTGGCACCCTCACGAGATCGACCCAGAGCTGCAGCCCGTTCCAGGTGGCCGAGTCGACCCCGAGTTCCTCCACGAGCTCGGCACGCCTCCGCGGGCCGTTCGCCAGAAGGGCCCGCAGCCTGGGAGCAGCGCGCTCGACCTCGTCGACGGAGTGGCGGGAGACACGCAGCCACCAGGCCTGCCTGGCTGACCTGATGGCCTCGCTGAAGATCCGGTAGTCGGCGGCGCTCAGCAGGTGGATCGTCGCCCTGAGGCTGGTGGCCTGCACCAGCCGCCGGTCCTCGAGAGCCCGAGTCAGGTCATCTCGCTCGAACCCCTCGATCCGTGACCAGAGTCCGATGTACGCCGAAGGCGCGTGCTGCATCTGGATGCCACAGACCTGCTCGACGACGTCGACGATGCCGGGTCGAGACCGGGCGAGCAGATGCTGTCTGGCCAGCAGGGCCCTGTTCAAGGCACGGGTCGAGAGCACAGACTCCGACATGGGGCCCGACGGTACCGGAAGCGGCCCCTTCGACGCTCGGTACGAAGGGCCAGTGGCTGGCCCGCGTGGCCGTCGCCGGACGGGTGGTGGTGTAGGCCTGGGACTGCTCGTTCTCGGCCGGGAAGGCCCGCTTCCCGGGATGCCTGGTCGACGCTCAGAGCTGGTCTCACCATCGCTGCGCAGCGGGCGAGGCAGCACGGACGGCTCGGCCGGGTAGCCCGAAGGGAGCCGCCTGTGGCACGATCCCCACAGCCACGTGCCGAGGAAAGGAGAGGCCATAGCCGACGTCGCCATCAGCACGGACCGCCTCACCAAGGACTACGGCAGAGTCCGAGGGCTCGACGGCCTGGACCTGGAGGTCCACACCGGAGAGGTATACGGGTTCCTGGGTCCCAACGGTGCTGGCAAGACGACAACCATCCGTCTGCTGCTCGACCTGATCCGACCGACGGAGGGCACGGCACGGGTGCTGGGAGTCGAGCCGCGGCTCGACGGGGTCGGCGTGCGTCGCCGCATCGGATACCTGGCTGGCGAGTTCCTCGTCGACGGACGCCAGACTGGCAACGAGCTGCTCACCTACCTCGGATGGCTGCGAGGAGGGGTGCCGTCCGCCCGGATCGGCCAGCTCGCTGAGCGACTCGATCTCGACCTGAGCCTCAAGATCAGAACCCTGTCGCGAGGGAACCGTCAGAAACTTGGGGTGGTGCAGGCATTCATGCACGATCCCGAGCTTCTCATCCTCGACGAGCCGACGACCGGACTCGACCCTTTCCTCCAGCACGAATTCGCCACCATGGCCCGCGCCGCCACCGCGGAGGGCCGCACCGTCTTCATGTCCTCCCATGTGATGAGCGAGGTGCAGCAGATCGCCGACAGGGTCGGCATCATCCGTAGGGGGAGGCTCGTCGCCGTCGAGTCGGTCGAGGATCTGCGCGAGCGATCACTGCGCAGGATCGAGATCCGGTTCGATGGTCCCGCCCCTGTGGACGAGTTCATGGGCCTGGAGGGCATCAGCGAGCTGACGGCGGACGGGCCTGTGCTCCGCTGCCGCCTCGGCGGACGCGCCGACAGCCTCGTCAAGACCGCAGCTCGGCACACCGTGGTGACCCTCTCCGTCGAGGAGGCCGACCTTGAGGAGCTGTTCTTCCACTTCTACGACTCAGACGATGCTCCGTAGCGTCTTCGGGAAGTGGCTGTGGGATGCCCGCCGCTCGCTGGTGGGCTGGTCGCTGGCTGTCGCCTTCGTGGGTGGCGGCTACGCGGCGTTCTGGCCGACGATCGACAGCCCAGAGCTCCAGGCAGCCCTCGACAACTACCCCCAGGCTCTGCTGGAGGCGATCAACTACACCGACATCAGCACGGCCGCCGGGTACCTCAACGCCACCGTCTACGGACTCATCGTTGCGGTACTGCTGGTCGTGTACGGCGTGGGAGCGGGGAGCCGCACCATCGCAGGCGACGAGGACGCCGGGACCCTCGACCTGATCCTCGCCCATCCTCTGAGCAGGAGCAGGCTGGCTTTGGAGCGCTTCGCCTCGTTCCTGGTGAGCGTGCTCATCATCATCGGAGTGCTGTGGCTGGCGTTGGCAGCCCTGCAGGGACCCGCACAGCTGGATGGCATCTCGATCGGACAGTTCGCGGCGATGCACCTGCACCTGTTCCTCTTCGCAGGACTCTTCGGGGCTGTGTCCTACGCCGTGGGGGCCGCCACCGGACGCAAGTCGCTCGCCATCGCGGTGGGGGCAGGCATCGCGGTGTTCGGCTTCATCGCCAACGGGATCATCTCGCAGGTGCAGGGGTGGGAGTGGATTCGGGGCCTGTCGCCGTTCCAGTGGCTCAACGGCCAGAACCCCCTCCAGACAGGCGTCCAGGGAGGAAACGTCCTGTTGATGCTGAGCCTGACGGTGGTGCTCGTGGCGGCAGGCACGTGGCTCTTCAACCGGCGCGACGTCGCCGTCTGACGAGGCGTGACCTGTCGGCCCGACCGTGTGTCGAACCCGCAGGGGTGCATGGTTGGGGTCAGCCGAAGAGGATCCGGATGGCGTCGCCGACGAGGGACACGCCAAGGACGAGGACCAACACCCCCATCACCGTGGCGTTGTTCTGGATGAGCCAATCCTTGGCCTCGGCCAGGGTCTGCTCTGCTCGATTCCCCGCTATGAGGTAGCCGATCACCGGAACAGCCACGGTGCTGGCCGCGATGGCCGCGAAGATCAGGAGAGCACCGATCTGCTGGCCGGTCGACAGATCCGAGGCCGAGATCGTGGCCCCGGCCGCCACCACCAGCAGCAGGTTCTTGGGATTGAGGCCGGACAGGACGAAGCCCATCCCGAGCGAAGCTCCGAGACCGAACTCGTCCACCTTCGCCATCCAGCCGGGGGGCTCCGCAGGCTCACCTGGCGGGGGGCGCTTCCGCCACAGACGCACCCCGACTGCCAGGAGGAGGATGCCCAGCACGCCCTTGACGGCCCCGGTGGTGGTCGACGGCTCACCGTCCGTCGCTTCGAGGCCGGGGATCAGGAGGACCACCGTGCCGACGACCAGGATTCCCAACACCCACCCGACCAGGAACGCCGGGCCGTTCGACTTGGCCCTCGGCGTGAACAGCATCACGATCACAGCTGCGATCGGCACGGGGCTGATGGCGACGCCAACCGCCAACGGCAGGATCTCACCGATGATCTGGCCCAACGCCCATCCTTCGTTCCGAAGCGACGGCTGGAACCCTAGGCGGCGTTCGTGCTGGCAGACGGAACCGACCCCTCACCACCCCGCGGCCTCGGGCCCAGCTGGCGCCAGGGAGTGCCCGGTCGCTCGCCAAGGGGCAGGGGTCGTACGCCGATGGCGCCTGCGCCGTATGCTGGATACCCGTCGAATGATGATCGGCGACGGCTACACGCACCAGCTCTACGACCCCGACCCGGAACTGACCGAAGAGTGGGTCGGCTCACTCGACGCGGTCATAGACGAGCTGGGAAAGCCGCGGGCCAAGTTCCTGATCGCCAAGATGATGGAGCGGGCTCACGAGCGTGACGTCGACGTTCCTGTCACGGTCTCGACCCCATACATCAACACGATCCCGCCCGAGGCTGAGCCCGCCTACCCCGGCGACGAGATCCTGGAGAAGCGCATCCGCCGCTTCGTGCGCTGGAATGCGGCGGTCATGGTCATCAGGGCCAACAAGCGGGCAGACGCCATCGGGGGGCATCTGTCGACGTTCGCCTCCTCTGCGCTGCTGTACGAGGTGGGTTTCAACCACTTCTTCAAGGGGCACGAGGGCAGCAACCCCGGTGACGCCGTCTACATCCAAGGTAACGCCGCACCGGGGATCTACGCCAGGGCTTTCGTGGAGCGGCGTCTCGGCGAAGAGGACTTGGAAGGATTCCGCCGTGAGCTGGGAGGGGGCCTGTCCAGCTACCCGCACCCGCGGCTCATGCCGGACTTCTGGGAGTACCCGACCGTCTCGATGGGGCTGGGGCCGATCAACTCGATCTACCACGCCCGGTTCAACAAGTACCTCCACCACCGGGGCATCGACGACACGTCGGAGTCCCGCATCTGGTGCTTCGTGGGCGACGGCGAGTGCGACGAGCCGGAGACGCTCGGATCGATCTCGCTGGCAGGCCGTGAGAGGCTCGACAACCTGACCTG
>CAZKJJ010000054.1:0-9961 GCA_964553055.1 uncultured Acidimicrobiia bacterium | reverse complement strand
GGCTAGGGCATTCCTGACGTGTGGCTCGTCGTTGATCGGCAGCCGCCTGCGGCCCCGAGAGTCGACGTAGGCGAAGGCGCTGTCTGGCAGCTTGGCGCGTTCGCTGGCGGTGAGTCGTGCCATCGGTTCTGAGGTTAACGGCGACTCCTTCGTTGATCGGAAGCCGCCGGAGGCCGGCTCGAAGGGGCTGCCGCCTGCACGCCGGAGCTTGCTAGGTTTCGACGCGACCGCAGGAGAGAACGTGGAAGAACATCCCAACGCGAGCCTCTTTCGGAAGGCGTTCGCAGCCATGTCCGAGGGCGACGTGTCGGCAGCCGAGGCGATCTCAGACGACATCGTGTGGTGGCAGATCGGCGCTGACGAGCCGATCCGGGGGAAGGCTGCCCTCCTGGCATCGATGACTGGTCTCGGTGAGGCCTTCGAATGGGAGGTCGATCTGCACGATGTGACCGCCAGCGACGACCACGTCGTGGCACTCGTGGAGGCCACCGTGCGCGGTGCAGGCCAGGAGTTCAGCTACCGGACGGCCGAGATTGCCCACGTCGTTGACGGGAAGATCACGGAACGGTGGGCCTTCTCCGACGACACCGAAGCCATCAACAGGTTCTTCGGCCAGTTCGCCGGGGATTGAGTCCGGCATCGCCTGAAGGGAGGCGCTCGCCACCTCGGTGTCCCGACGCCAGCCGGCCGACTCCTCGAGCGGAGTCGTGAGACAGATCATCGAGCATCCCCATGTGGAGCTGCTGCGATCGGCCTATGAGGCGTTTGCGGGAGGGGACATGGACTCGCTCGGGGACTTGCTGGCTCACGATGCCTTCGCCCTCGTAGGCGGGCGGAACCTCCTGTCCGGGATGCACAGGGGCGCTCCCGAGGTCCTCGGGCTCTTTCGCACGATGCTGGAGCTCTCGGACGTCCTCGAACTGGACATCCACGACATCCTGGCCAACGACGATCATGGAATGGCCATCGTCAACGTCAAGGCAGCCAGGGGAGATCTCCGCTACGAGCAGTTCGAGACCCATGTGTTCGAGCTTGCCGAGTCGAAGATCGAAGGGCTCTTCGTCTACTGGAACGATCCCGCGCCTGCTGATCAGTTTTTCCGCTGAGCCGCCTGGCGAAGGGAGCCGGCCTCGAGACAGCAGAGGCATCCCCAAAGGTAGGCTCGGTTGTGTGGACCGGGTTGACGGCGGGAGCTTCGAGCTCTCCGACTACGCGGAGGAGCTGGCAAAGGCGAACAGCAACCTCGACGTCGGGACGGCGCTCTGGTTCGAGAATGATCGCCTGAAAGTGTGGGAGTTGAGACTCGAGCCGGGCGAGCGCGGTCCGTTCCATGCGCACACGAGGAATTACTTCTGGACGGTCGTCGAGGCGGGGCGGGGCCTCCAGCGCTATGCAGACGGCACCTTCGCCATCCGTGAGTATCGCCTGGGCGATACCCGGTACCTCGAGCTCTCGCCTGAGGAGCCACTCATCCACGATCTCGAGAACGTCGGAGGGACCGTTCTGCGCTTCGTCACGGTCGAGCTGCTCGATTGAGTGATGACCCAGGCGGGACATCCCCAACACCGTGGGCGGCCGTCGGGCCCGGCACCGTTCTGAGAGCATGCAGAAAGACCTGCGTGTCGCCATATCGGGCGGGTCGATCGGTGGCCTCACCGCAGGCGTCCTTCTGCACGACCTCGGCTGTGACGTCAACGTCTACGAGCGTTCAGGCGCTGCTCTCGAGGAACGGGGCGCAGGCATCGTGGTGCTCGAGATGACGGAGCGGTACTTCACCGAGCGGGGAGGTGAGGAGGATCGAGTGAGCCTGGAGCTCCCCTGGTGGAAGTACGTCGATTCGGTAGGGAACGAGGTCGCCGCCGATCTCGACCGTTTCCGGTTCAGCTCGTGGAACACGGTCTACCGGGCGCTGCTCGAGGCGTTCCCAGAGGACCGCTACCACCTGAGCTCGGAGGTCGTCAGCTTCGACCATGAGCATTCAGGCGTTTCGGTTGCCATCGGAGGGGGCACTGCGGTCGAAGCAGACCTGCTGGTCTGCTGCGAGGGCATCTCGTCGACCGCTCGCCGCGCCCTCTTGCCGGAGGTCGAGCCTGTCTACGCCGGATACGTCGCCTGGAGGGCCACCGCAAGGGAAGCGGACCTGTCATCCGAGACGGTCGACGCCCTTGCCGACTCGATGCTCTATCAGGTGCTCACCGACGGTCACGTGCTGGTCTACGCGATACCAGGCTCCGATGGGTCGACCAGGCCTGGCACCCGGATACAGAACTTCGTCTGGTACCGCAACTATCAAGAAGGTGGACCGTTCGAGGGGCTGATGACCGATGTCCAGGGCCAGCGTCGGCCCCTGTCCGTACCGCCAGGGCTGGTCAGCCCGGGCCATGTCGCCGAGATGCGCACGGCAGCCGAAGCACTGGCACCTCCGATCGCCGAGGTGATCAGGCGTTCACCGGACCCTTTCGTCCAGGCGATCTTCGATCTCGAGGTGCCACGGATGGCCTTCGGCAGGGTGTGCCTGGCGGGCGACGCGGCCTTCGTTGCCAGACCGCATGTGGCAGCAGGCACCGCCAAGGCGGCTGCAGATGCCTGGGCGCTTCGTGACAGCCTGGCGAACACCACAGATGTCGACGAAGCGCTGGGGCGATGGGAGGCGTCGCAGCTGGAGCTCGGCCGCTCGGTTGTCGAACGGTCCAGGCTGATGGGCAGGAGATCGCAGTTCGAGCACACCATGGTCGCCGGAGACCCAGCCTGGAAGTTCGGTTTGTTTGGCCCCTACCGCTGACCCGGCACCGGGCTTCGACGTCGTCTACGTTTGATGGAGTCGATTAGGAGGTGGTCCATGGTCGAATCTCGCACAGAGCGGTTGGCTCCCCTGACTGGAGTCGTGTTCGTGTTCCTCATGGTGGCGGGGGCGCTGCTGGTCAACAACTACACGTATCTGCCTCCCCCTTCCGACCTGGCTGAGTTCTTCGGGGACAACGCCACCCGCCTGCAGATCGCCGCCTACCTCGGCGCGCCTGCGGGTGCCTTCCTCATCTGGTTCGCGGGCAGTGTCCGGCAGAGCCTGCGGCCGTTCGAGGGCGGCAACGGCCGGCTGTCTGCTGTCGCATTCGGAGGGGGAGCAGCAGCTGGTGTCCTGGTCGCTGCCTCGTTCAGCATCCTCGGCGTGGCGGCGGCGCGCGGCGGCAGCAGCTCGGGCATCTCAGCCGAGGCAGCCGGGGTCCTGTACGACGTGTATGGATCCCTGGGAGGACAAGCCCTCCCGGTCACGTTGGCGGTGCTCATAGGCGCCGGAGCAGTGGTGTCCTTCCGCACAGGGGCCTGGCCACGTTGGCTGGCCTGGGTGAGCGCCCTGCTGGCGGTCGGTTCCCTGTCACCGGTGGCATACATCTTCGTGGGGATCGACCTGCTGTGGGTCGTGGTCGTGAGCATCCTGCTCTACCTGAGGCGGGGCGACACAATGCCCGCGTGAGGCGGCTCAGTCTCTCGAACGGCACCAGGCCTCGACGGCCGCCGCGATGTCGCCTTCTGCGGCCTCGACCTCGGCGAGATCACTGAACTTCATGTAGCGGGCCGTCTCCCCACCGCCCTCGAGCCTCGGATGGTCACCAGGGATCGAGGCGCCCGTATGGAACATGAGGCTGACGTGCGCCTTCGTCCTCGGGTTGAAGCTGGCCATGTTCCCTCGATACATGAACGTGGGGCTCTTCCACTTGATGGTCTCTGATATGCGGTCGTCTGAGAGGATGATCTCCCTGACTCGAAGCATGGCGTCCTTGACAGGGTGCTCGTAGGCGTCGAACCAGGCGTCGACGTCGGGATTGCGGGTCATACCCGGGACGTGCTGTCAGAGGGGCGCCTGGGGCTCGACGGCACCCCGGTGAACAGCCAAGCGACCGTCAGGAGCAGGCACGCGCCGGCTACAGCCAGCAGCAGCAGGAGCCCAGGTTCGGCGCCTGGGGGTGGCAGCCAGATCGCCCAGAGTGCCGATGAGACGGCGATGGCAGACCCGAGCAACGAGACGACCAGGCCCGTGCGTGCGTCCTTGACGTAACCGAACCGTGCGCCTGCCAGCACCAGCAGACTCCCTAGGAAGATCAGTGCTCCGTTGCCCCGCATCCCATCCACAGCGAACATCCCAACGCCCGCCCATGGAAGCAGGCTCCCGACCCCCGGGACACCAGCGCACAGCCCGATCGTGCGGCTTGACGTCTCGTGAGCGTGGCGGCTTGCCGCAACCTCTCCGCCTCCGCGGCACCCATGGCGCGCAGTTGCTGATCGGGGGAAGGGGCGGCCACGGGCGTCCCGCAGGACCGACAGATCCTGGCCGTGTGCTGAAGCCTGGCTCCGCAGGCCCCGCAGTACGGATCGGCTTGGTACACGAGTATGTCCCTGTCGCCTTGCGGCAGAAGCTAGTGCAACCGGGAACAGGAACGCCCCCTCAGAGGTTTTGGATCCCTTGGAGACATGAGCGATCGCAACCGCAACATCATCGACGAGTTCAGGGCGAACGGAGGCAAGGTGAGCGGATACTTCGCAGGTAGGCCGCTGCTACTGCTCCATCATGTCGGGGCCAAGACGGGCATCGAGCGCGTCAACCCCCTCATGTACCAGGAGGTCGATCGCGGCTTCGCGGTCTTCGCCTCCAAGGGAGGCGCCGACCACAACCCCGACTGGTACCACAACCTGCTGGCCAACCCGGAGACGACCATCGAACTGGGCACCGAAGCCGTTGCGGTCCTGGCCAGGGTGGCAGAGGGCGAGGAGCGCCTCCGGATCTGGGAGCGGCAGAAGCGGGAGTGGCCGAACTTCGCCGAATACGAGGCGAAGACAGCGCGGGACGTCATCCCGGTCCTGGTGCTCGAGCGTCGCTGATCTGATACCCGAAGCTCAGAGGGTCGAGGCGGCCAAGCCCCCTGTTTCGTGTCAATCGAGGCCCCGAGAACCGACGTTTCCATTGACACGAAACCTCATGCCCTAGAGGCCGTTGGCCTCTAGGCGTCTCCAGCTCCGGTCGGCAGCGTGAGCAGAGGGTCGCTTAGGTTCCACAACGACGACAGGAGGTTCCGGTGGCAGGGCTGGTTCTGGAATGCACGGGCCTCCGGAAGACGTTCGGTGACCTCATCGCCGTCGACGATGTCGGATTTCACATCGCCGAGAGCGAGACCTACGGGCTGCTCGGTCCCAACGGGGCAGGGAAGACAACGACGATCTCGATGGTGACGGGTCTCTTGGAGCGGGACGCCGGCGAGGTCCTTGTCGACGGAAAACCGTTGACCACCACCAGCGTTGAGGCCAAACGAGCCATCGGGCTCGTCCCGCAGGACATCGCCATCTACCCGGATCTGACTGCCAGAGAGAACCTGACCTTCTTCGGGAAGCTGTACGAGATGTCAGGCTCGCAGCTCCGGGACCGAGTGGCAGAGATCATCGAGATCATCGGGCTCGAAGAGAGAGCCGACGATCGAACTGACGAGTACTCGGGTGGGATGAAGCGCAGGCTCAACATCGGCATCGGCCTTCTGCACAAGCCAAGACTCCTCCTGTTGGATGAGCCGACCGTTGGGGTCGACCCGCAGAGTCGCAACGCGATCCTGGAGAGCGTCGAGCGACTCAGCGACGAGGGGATGGCTGTCCTGTACACCACGCACTACATGGAGGAGGCCGAGCGCCTTTGTGACCGGGTGGCCATCATCGACCAGGGCGAGATCAAGGCGGAGGGCTCCCGTCGGGAGCTGGTGCAGATCGTCGGCGAGAAGGACCGGGTGCGCCTCGATGCCACCGGCCGCTTCGAAGCGGGGGTCCAGGCGCTCAAGTCCGTCCATTCCATCCAGGAGGTGGGTGTCCACGACGGGAGCCTCGAACTGCTCGTCGACGACGCCGCCGACTCCCTGGCAGGAATCCTGAGCAAGCTGGCAGAGGCAGGAGTCAGTGTCATCTCGGTCGATGTCGAGGAGCCGAACCTGGAGTCGGTGTTCCTCCACCTGACCGGACGTGCCCTGAGGGACTGATATGCGTCAGGCGTTGACGATCGCCCTCAAGGACCTGAGGCTGCGAGTCAGGGACCGCTCTGCCTTCATCGTCGGCATCGTCGCACCGCTCGGTCTGGCTGCGATCTTCAGCTTCGCCTTCAATCCGATCGAGAACTTCGACTTCACGGCGACATACGCGGTGCTGAACGAGGACCGCAGCGATGTGGCCGCCCAGTTCGAGCAGGCCCTCTCACTCTTCGCGGAGCAAACAGGCGCCGAGATCATCGAGGTCGACTCCAGACAGGAGGCGATCGAACTCGTCGATGTCGAGCCTTTCACCGAGGGAGGCGCAGACGCGGTCTTCGTCATCCCGGCGGGTTTCTCCCAGGCTGTGGCCACAGCAGGGGAGGCGGAGCTCCAGGTCATTGCGGGACAGGGAGGTGTAGGAGCGGGGGTGGCCGTGGCGATCGCAGACCAGTTCGCTGCTGAGCTCACCTACGCTCGCGTCGCCGTCGCCACGTTCGAAGAGCTGGGCGGCTCGGATGACCGATTCGAGGCGGGAGTCAGAGCGCTTGCGGTACCCGCCCCAGTCGCGGTCGCTGACCTTCAAGCCGGTGACCGGCTGCTGGACGGCACGACCTTCTACGCCGCGGGCCTGGCGATCTTCTTCCTGTTCTTCACCGTCCAGTTCGGCGTCAACAGCCTCCTCGAGGAACGGCACGCCGGGACACTGAGCAGGCTCCTGGCAGCTCCTTTCGCACGTTCGTGGATCATTCTGGGGAAGGCGCTGATGGCGTTCGTCCTGGGACTGATCAGCATGATCGTTCTCGTCGCAGCCACGACGATCCTCTTCGGAGCATCCTGGGGCAACCCCTTCGGGGTGCTCATGTTGGTGGCGGCGGGCATCGTCGCTGCACTTGGCGTCATGGCGATCGTGTCGGCGTTCGCGAAGACGGCCGAACAGGCAGGCAACTACTCGGCGATGGTGGCTGTCATCTTGGGCTTCCTGGGAGGCACGTTCTTTCCTGTGAGTCAGGCAGGCGGCTTTCTGGCCAGTGCCCGTTTCGTCTCGCCTCACGCCTGGTTCATGCAAGGGCTGGGCGACATGGCAACCGGTGACGTGGGCAACGCGCTCCCGGCGGTGGGGGCGATGCTGTTGTTCGGAGCCATCACAGGTGCGGTCGCCGTGGTCATGATCAGGAGAGGGTTGCGCGCATGAAGGCGCTGACGATCGCACGTGTCAACCTCAGGCGGTTCGTGCGGGATCGCTCGAACATCTTCTGGGTCTTCATCTTCCCGATCCTCCTGATCTTGGTGCTCGGGTCTGCGTTCGGAGGGGAATCCGATCCCCGGCTGGGCGTGTACGACGGCAGCGAGGGCCCGCTCTCCGGTCAACTGGTGTCCTTGTTGGAGGAGCAGCAGGGCGTGGAGGTCATCGACGTCTCCTCGGCTTCGGATCTCCTGGTGACGGTCGAGCGCGGCGAGCTGGAAGCAGGACTGGTGATCCCATCCACCTACGACTCATCCCTCGTGGCAGGGAGTCCCGTGTCGGTCGAGCTGGTCACACAGAGCGCTGAGGACGCTCAGGGCATCCGAGGGAATGTCCAGTCGGCTCTCACGCAGCAGGGGGTGGTTCTCCGGGCGGCCCGCTTCGTCGAGACGGAGGGTGTCGGGACGTTCACCGCAGGCCTCACGGCAGCCGAGGTCGTTGCTGCCGGCATGAGCGAGGTGGGCGTCGACGTCACCACCGCTGGAGAACCGATCGGCTTCTTCGAGTTGGGCCGTTTCGACGCCAGCGCCCAGGCAGAGCTGTTGCTGTTCGTCTTCCTGACGTCGTTGACGGCTTCCGCGGCCCTGATCCAGAGCCGCCGCTTGGGCGTGGCACGGCGGATGATGTCGACCCCAACCTCCGTGCGGACGATCCTGGTCGGGGAGGGCCTGGGCCGCTTCTCCATAGCCCTCTTGCAGGGCGTGTTCATCATGGTGGGAACACTGCTGCTGTTCAATGTCGACTGGGGAAACCCGGTTGGGGCTGCCGCGATCCTGATGGTCTTCTCGTTGGTGGGGTCTGGGGCGGCCATGCTGATGGGCTCTCTGTTCAAGAACGACCAGCAGGCGGGTGGTGTAGGCGTGCTCCTCGGGCTCGGACTGGCAGCGTTGGGCGGCTGCATGATCCCATTGATCATCTTCGAGTACTTCGCCCCGGGACTGTGGCGGGTGGCCCATGTCACGCCTCACGCCTGGGGACTCGAAGCCTTCGACGCGCTGGTCATCGAGGGCGGTGGTTTGGCGGAGATCGCGCCGTTCCTCGGGATCATGTTCGCCTACGCCGTGTTCTTCTACGTGCTGGCAACCTGGCGTCTGCGCCGCGTCCTCCTCAGTTGATGACGAGCCGGCTTGCCGTGCGGAGCTGAGACCTCGATCCCGTCTCCGAGCCACGGGGCCGGCCCACGAGGCCATCATTCGCTTCCCTGTCACGAGCCGCCATGCCATATGAGGACCCGGCCGGTACCCGGCAGTCCGGGTAGCGACCGGGTCTCTGCTATGTCTTTGGACAGAGCGGGCCCACTTTCCTCACATGTAGCCGAGTTCCTGGCCGACCGTCGCCCAGAGGCCCATGATCTCCGTGACCCGCTCACCGAAGTAGAACAGCTCGTAGCCGATGTCCTTCACGGCGTATCCCGCTCGCAGGTAGAACTTGATGAAGTCCTCCGATTGTGCGATCTCCAGGAGATCGTCATGGCTTCCTTTGACCACGAGAATTCCCTTGGCGAAAGGACCTACGAAGAACTCCGGCTCGAGGCACCTGCCGTCAGCCGCCAGCTTCCCGAAGAAGGTCGCTGCATCCTGGAAAACGGCGAACGCCTCCTTCTCTCTGCCGACAGCAGGCCGCGTGTACGTGAACACCAATGCCGAATCCACCACCATCCTCACCCCCTGTCAGGCTCTGATTGTCCGGTCGATCGCCGGACGAGCACCACTCACCTCTACCTCCGATGGGCGGAGTGGACCAGGGCGGAACGTCACATGTTCGAGGCGACTCCTCTGAGGCCGGTTGACGGTTCTTCAACGGAGGGCCAGCCTCACAGGCCATGATCACACGGGCCGGTGGCGGCATCTATCTCGACGTCTACGTGCAGCCCCGCGCCAGGAAGGGCGCGATCGTCGGCTGGCACGGCGAGGCGCTCAAGGTGGCGGTGACCGCATCACCTGTTCGGGGCAGAGCCAACGAGGAGCTGCTCAGCACCATCGCCCGCGTTCTCGGGACCCGGCGAGGTGACATCACACTGGTCAAGGGACGCAGCGGGAGGCGGAAGAGGCTGTTCATCGATGGTGTCAGCGAGGAAGCGGCACGGCGCAGGATCGAGGAGGCGCTCGGCTGATCAGTGCTGGTTCACGTACCGGAACGAACGGACGCCGTCCCTGCTCACTGCGCGTCCCATCGAAGGGAAGCCGAAGTGGCCTGCCGCGATGACGGCGTTCTCCTCGGTCGCGCGGTCCAGGATCATGTGCCTGCTTCGCGTCGAGGCGACAGGGTCAAGGTCGAAGCCGGGATACCAGTCGGGTTCGGTGAGCTGCACGGGCTTGTGCGCGGCGTCTCCCAGGACGTAGGCCTTCTCACCTGCACTCGAGATGGCGAAGGACACGTGGCCAGGGGTGTGGCCGGGTGTCGGCAGGGCTACGACCTCGGAGGTGGCTGCGTGCTCGCCTTCGACCAGTTCCAGCCTGCCGGCCGCTGCGATCGGGGTCAGCACCCGGTCCCGGTCAGGACCGTTGCTGGGCTTCTCGCCTGGGCCCGTCCAGTAGTCGTACTCCTTCTGCTGCACGACATACCTGGCGTTCCGGAAGGTCAGCTCGAGCCTTCCGTCCTCGCCTCTGGTGTTCCACCCGGTGTGGTCCCAGTGAAGGTGCGTGAAGAGGACCTGGTCGATGCGGTCCGGCGGCACTCCGGCGTCTCGTAGAATCGAGGGAAGCGAAGCCGGTTCTCG
>CAZKJJ010000053.1:0-10005 GCA_964553055.1 uncultured Acidimicrobiia bacterium | reverse complement strand
TCCTCCCGCGATAGACTGTGGGGCGACACGGACGCGCCGATGCATTCCGCATAACGTTCAGGGGTTGCCGAGCGTGGCCCGGCTTCCCGCCTCCCGACCACGGTAGACCATCGCACGCCTAATTCGCCAGAGTCTTCCTGGCCGGTGGGGGCCATGCTGGACGGAGCGGCGCGCGAGAGCGCGGCGCGGAGCAGGCAACCCTCCGTGTTAGACGACGTTCGAGGTTCGACCAAGGGACGTGGGTTACAGCTGAGTCAATAAAGTCGGTGCCTCACAGGAGGAGGCGGTTGTCGGGGTCTGGCGGGCCCATGAGGCCTACGGAGCCAAGAAGATCATCTGGGACCTCGAAAAGCACCGGCCCGAGCTGCCCCTGCGCTCGCGCACCACGGTCCACAACATCCTTCTGTGCCAAGGACTGGTGCCCCAAGCGGCGGAAGCGGGGGCGCCGGTCCGACACCTTCGCGACCGAGTCGAACGACGCCTGGTCCGCGGACTTCAAGGGCGAGTGTCCGACCCGGGATGGGCAGCTATGCTACCCGCTCACCGTTCAGGACATGTACTCCCGCTACGTCCTGGACTGCTGCGGCCGGCCCAACGCCCGGAACATGGGGATCTTCCCCGCCTTTGCCCGGCTCTCCAGGGAGTTCGGCATGCCACGCCGGATCCGCACCGGCAACGGGACGCCCTTCGCGACCAACACCATGGGGCGCCTCTCTCCGCTCGCCATCTAGTTAATCCAGCTCGGCATCCTGCCCCAGCTGATCGAGCTAGGCTGTCCGCAGCAGAACGGCAAGCACGAGAACATGCCCCTGATGCTTACGCGCCGAGCGCCGCGGCCGCCTGGGGCCAACCTCCGATGCCAGCAGCGGGCCTCCAACGACTTCTGCGCCGAGCACAACCGCGTCCGGCCCCACGAGACCCTGGACGGTGCGGTACCGGCCGATCTCTACGAGTCCTCACCCCCGTCCTACCGGAAGGACCCTCCGCCCCTCATCTAGCCGGGGCATTTCGAGACGCGGCTCGTCTCCTACAACGGGGGGATCCGCTGGTACACCGACCGCGCCCTCGTCAGTACGATACTCGCCGGCCACCAGGTCGGACTCGAAGAGATTGACCACGGGCTCTTCAACGTCTACTGCCGTCCCGCCTGGCTCGGCCGTTTCTATGAAGCTAAACGCCTCATTAGCGACTCCCCCGATCCTCAGAGGAGAGGAAAAAGGAGATGTGGCGGCACTCACGAAGGACTGCGGACTGTAAAGAAGGTCCGTTGACTCTACTGTAAACCAGGTCCCAGTCGACGGCGCCACGTTCACGTCGAACGGGGCCGCCCCCCGTTGGATTTCCTATCCGTGGCGCTGTCACGTACTGGCCTCATATTCGTCTCCTCGATCGAGGGATTGTTTCGTCAGGAATCCTGCGACCATGCTTTCATCCAGAATCCCTCGAACAGCGGTTGGTGACCGAGCCCTGATTCGGTCGAGGCGGATGTCCAGGCTACCCCGGGCCATGGACGTACGCCTGTCTCGTAACCGTATGCCACGCTTACCCGGCAACACGGGCCTTCACGTACGTCGCACTCACTGGCCCCCGTCCGGTCTTTGCTCGTATTCTCTCCGGACGAGTTCGTCACACTCGGCCGAACGCACGTACTGAACAGGTCTCCCACATTGCGCATTGTCAGTCACCTTCGCGATTGGATCTCCGGCATCTTCCGTGGCCTACTGCCGCGGAAGCGGTCGAGTGATCCACTCGAATTCGACGACGAGGCCTTCGAGCGCATCGATCGCGAGCGGCTCCGAAAGGATCTCCGTCTCGACGCGGATGCGAAACGGTACGGGAGCAAGGGGCTGCCAGCGTCC
Source organism: uncultured Acidimicrobiia bacterium (assembly GCA_964553055.1). Classification (GTDB taxonomy): domain Bacteria; phylum Actinomycetota; class Acidimicrobiia; order Spongiisociales; family CAZKJJ01; genus CAZKJJ01. The sequence goes on along the minus strand of CAZKJJ010000053.1, from coordinate 8,146 downwards.
AGTGATCGCACGGAAGACGGCCCGCACGCGAAGGTCAGGCAGGAGCTGACCCAGCGGATCAACGAAGGGTACCGCCGGGCAAACAAGCAGCTGCAGGCGCTCAAGGAAGCCGTGGAGTATCGCGACCTGCGACCCGTGCTCGACGAGATCACGCAGCTCCCTCAGGCGATTCGTGGTGACTTCGTCTCTGAACTGCGTGAAGAAAAGCGAGCCATGGAGCAGGCGACGATGCGCAGGGATGCGGCGGAGCGAGAGATTTCGGAGTACCGAGAACGCTACGGGGTGACGCGGGAAGTTGAGCTCAGGAGCGGGTCGGACCTGAGGAATCTGATCGGTCTCACCGCTATCGCCCTGGTGTTTCAGGCGGCTGGCAACATGGTGCTCTTCGCGCAGGGACTCGTGGCGGGGTTCAGCGCTGCAGCGCCGATCGCTCTCATCATCGGCGTCGTCGACGTCCTATGGCATCACACCTGCGGGCGTATCGGTCGCAGATGGAGGGCTCCAGATGCGTTCAGCAAGGTGACAGGGATTCTGTTCTCGTCGCTTTGCTGGGTGTCCATCTTCGTCTGGAATCTCACCGTGGTGCACCTCCGCCTGGCCATTCGAGAACAGGGGTTCGAGGAAGGAATGACGACCTTCGTCCCGGCGATGCTCGCATCGCCGGGGTTCAGCGATGGGATCTCGATCATCTTATTCGTCCTAGGTATCCTCTGCTCCTTCGGAGCGGCGATGACCGGCTTCAGCTGGGACGAGCCCATCCCGCACCTCCAGAAGTACGGCAGAATCAAGCATCAGGCGGAGGAGGAGATCTCGTACGCGGAAGATCAACTCCACGACCTCAAGCATCACACGGCGCTCGAGTGGCAGTCGGAACTCGAGGAGATGGAAGAATTGGCCCGAAACCACCGGACGGTGGCACGGGGTCATCTGGATCGGATTCAGCGTATTCACGAGAACCTCCAGTCCTTTCACGCGGATGTCTCGGAGGCCTACTCTGCGTTGATTTCGGGATACCGATCGGAAAATCGTGCGCATCGACCCGACGGCAGCCGGCCACCGAGCTACTTCGATACGGTCCCGGAACTCGATGTGCCGGAGCCCCTGGAGGTGGATCTCAGCACGCTCCTGGCATCAAGGGACAAGCAGGAACTCGTGTTCCAGCGAATCCTGTCCGCCCTAGAGCAGCAGCGCGGAACCCGGCTACCCGAACTGAGCACCTGGGAGGCCGATTTTGGGAAGGCGTGAGCGAAGAAAGCGGTCCATTTCGCCAAGGCGTCGCCGTGAGCGGCAGGCCTCCCTGCGGCTGGTCGTTGGAGGAGTGCTCTTGGCCTGCGCGATAGCGGTCGTGGGAATCCTCCTCGTACTCCGCGGTGAGTGGAATCCCCAGATCGACCCGGAGACTTTCTGCCCAACCGAGGACCGGATCGGGTCCGAAGTCCTCATCCTGCTGGACGCCACCGATAGCTGGAATGCAGTCCAACGAGTCTCCATGCAGCAGGTTCTGGATTCCATTCGATCGTCGGTCCCACCCCACAGCCGAATTCACCTTTACACGCTCGAGGAAGACGGCCGGGGGCCTTCCGCACCGGTGCTTTCGCTCTGTCGACCGCGGACGGCGCAGGACTTCGAGGACTTCCCGGTCCTAGGTGAGCGCGGCGCTGCCGTTGTTGCAAATCCGGAGATGTTGGACCAATGGCACGCCGCGTTCACGGCTGCCGTCGACAGCATCTTCCGATCTCAGGTCGACCGTGCGGAAGCGAGGCAGTCCCCGATCATGGAGACCCTCCGAGGCGCAGCCCTTCAGGTGAACGCAGACTTCCAGCCGCCCGGGCCCCTCGAGGTCTATCTGTTCTCGGACATGCTCCAGCATTCCGAGAACTTCAGTCACTACGGTGGGACTCCGTGGTCGACAGACATCGCTCGTGCCCTTGGAGACCTCTCGGAGCAGGGAACTTCTGCGATGTCCGGAGCGAGCGTGGTAATGTATCTGCTCGACCGAGACGAGGCCCCAGCCGGGCCTGAGCGTGGCCGAGGTGAACTTGTCGATTTCTGGGACGCCTTTTTCCTTAGCCAAGATGCCCTCCTAACTCGTGTCAGGAGAATCGAGAGTTGAGACGACGGACGGTTGACGAGTTCGGTGAATCTCGGACGCTCATACGTAGGTGGTACCTCGCGGCTATGGGTCTCTCGGCCACAGGCGCGACCCTCGGCTCGCTCTTCGGCCCGACCTGGCTGCCCGGAGTCTGGGCCACGCTCATCATGCTCGCTCTAGGCGTGCTCGCATGGAGGGAGTCACCAGGATACTCATCGAGCGACGAGTTCGCCGACAACTTCTACTTCCTCGGCTTTCTCCTCACCCTGCTCGCACTTCTGGTAGTACTCGTGGGCCTCCGCGACCTCGAAGAGGGACTCGTTCTGCCGACGGTACTCGCCCAGTTCGGTCTCGCCCTCATTACGACCTTTGTAGGACTGACCGGTCGCACGGTCTTCCTGATGAATCGGCCGGGCAGCGCTCGCGGCCCGGATGAAATCGCCGCCCGAATCGAGCAGGCACAGGAGAACTATCACGCAGCGCTCACTCGACTCACGAGCGACACGCAGACCTTCTCCGTAAACTTCTCGGAGCAGTTGGAAGGGTCATTCCAACGCATTCATGCGACTGTGGCCCGAGTGGGCGACTCCCTCGCGGAGTCTGGAACCGAACTGGTCGACTCCGTTGGGAGCATTTCGGACCGGGCCCATGAACTGGACCAGAACCTCTCCGGAGCGGCCTCGGCAGCCTTGAACCTCTCGGGCGAACTGGACCGCGCGGCGGAAGGCCTCACGTTGAAGGTCAGCGACCTCGGTGAAGGAATCGAGGCCCGCATCGGGACAATCGCTGCGGGCATCGACGAACTCCATCGCACACTTTCCACCCTTTCCGAGCCAGTCGCTACATCGCTCCGGGGACTCACTTCGGATGTTCACGATCTGCGCTCGGCGATTGAGCCCCTCTCCTCAGAGCTGTCCCAGCTTCCGAACAGCTTTCAGCGTGTCGCCCAGGTGAGTGGTCAGGAGGTTCAGGACCTCGAAGCCGCCATGAGGCGCCTCCGGGAAGGATTGAGCCGTACCGAGTCGAGTCTCGGATCCATCTCAAGCAAGCTGGCCCAGGACGCAGAAGAGATGGGCACGCTGGTCTCCGACTGGCGCGGGGCCTCCCAGTCCGTGGCCGAGTTGCACGCGGACCTTCGTGAAACGACCCGGGCCACCAAGGAGTCCCTCGCCAGACTGAAGTCCGAGATTTCGGCGGGTGTCGACTTCCTCACCGACACGGTGAGGTCGGCCGGGAGCCCTTCGGAGCGCGGCCGCGGACACGATGCGTAACGAGCACTCGGGCATCCTTCCGTTCACGCTCACGGAAATCCTCACGCTTCTATTCTTCGTTCTCGCGCTGGCCCTCGCCTTCCAGAGCCAGCGGAGGGCAGAGTCAGAAGATCGAGCCGAATCCGCTGAGGCAAAGGTCGAGGTGCTACGGGTGATCGAGGAGGCATTGGGAACCAGCGATCCCCCTACCCTGAATGCGTTGGCCACGGCGATCCGTGACCTCGAAGCGGAGACACCGGACGATTTCGTCGAGCTGGTTCGAGAACTGGAGAGGCGGGGCTCCATCGATGATCAGGTCCGAGGTGCCCTGACGGAAATGGGAATGTCGCCCGAGCAGGCCGAACAGCTCCCCATCGATCAAGCGCTCGACAGCTTGGCCGCGAGAATCGCCGAGACGGAAGAATCCATCCAGGAGTTGATCGACTCCCTGGGCGTGACCCCCGCGTTCATCGACTCGCTGGACTCCAGCAATGAGACACTCGCGCAGGAGCTCGAGAATGTGCGTGGTCAACTCCGGAATCTGCAGGAGCGAGCTGGAAACGGACTCGATCATCCACCATGCTGGGCCGCGCCCGATGGGGAGATCGAGTACATGTTCGATGTGACCCTACAGGCCGACGAAATCGACGTTGTCGCGGTCTGGCCCCCCCACCGAGACGCGGAAGCGCAGACCATGCCGGGCGTCTTGGAGCTCGCAGATCGAACGGTGTCGCTGGGGGAGTTCGCGCGTCTCTCCGCGCCCATCCTGACGTGGAGCCAGCACCAGGATCCCGAATGCCGACACTTTGTCTCGATCTTCGATGGGGTCGGAGACGGACCCGGTGCCAAGGATGCATTTCAGGAAGGTCTCCTTACCGTAGAGCATGCGTTTTACAAGCGCGCGGTGGGGTGGCGGTGATGGAAGAACCCGATTTCGCGTCCTTCCGGCGGGCTATCGTCGAACTCAAGCACCCCGGTTCGGCACCTCCGGAGGACGCCGTTGACGATCCCGTGCAGTACTATCAGAGTGCACGGGAATCCCTCGGAAGCTCGAAAGACTCAGGTGCCCATACCGAGCGCCCCCGACCGACGCGCCGCGGATCGCCAGCACCTTCTCCTCGTGTCGCGGCCACGCCGAAACGTGAGGTGAGCAGGGCTCAGGCCCGCACTCGAAAGGTGTCAGATCACCCACCTAATCGAGCGGGGAAGATCGTGGTAGTTACAATGCTGGTCGGGGCGGTCGCCGCGGTCTTGGCCTACCTGATCGGCTGATCGATGGCTCTCTCAGAACTCCAAATCGCCGCCGGGGTCCCGGCGCCGCAACCTCTCCAGCCGACGCTTCGCCTCGGCCAGCGTCTGCACGGTCTCCGATTCAAGGACCCGCACGATCTCGAGAGTTCCCTTTTGTGCCCGTAGCTCCACAACGGCGCCTTCATATACCGTGATCGACGGTCTTTGAGGCAGCGTGACCACCTCCTCATCGGCACCCATCTCGACAGTCACGGACCGGCCTTCGATACGGTCCACGACACCGAGTATTCGCGGCTCAGACACCATCGCCTCCATACGAGTATTCGGCCAACACCTGACCGTCTGGGGCTATTAGCGTGGCAGTGTCGCCGCCGTTGTTCCAGACGGCACTCCGCGAACCCATGAACAACCGACGGGCATCCGCCTGCCCACTCCCCGTATCCAGCCGAATCGTCTCACCCGGGCCAATCCGAGACCCGCTTGGGAACTCGAAACAGTGACCCGCGACATCACAAAGTCGGTGACCCTCCAGCCCGATGGGTCGGTCTGTGACATTCATGACGTCCACCCATTCCCCATTCAGGTTCCGATGGTCATTCCCTGGGGCGTCTGCGTTGACCGAGAGCTGGAACTCACCGGATTGAGCGCTGGATGAGCCTGTGAGAGACGTAGGAGACACCTCGTGGTGGCGATCCGCCTCCACTCGAACCGATCCATCTCGACTCGCGAGAATTCGAATCGACCCCATCGTATCCGTACGGTACACGCGGGTGCCCAGCGTTCGATACGCCTGTACCGCTTTCGGCGAAGGATGGCCGAACTGATTCCCCGCACCGACGGAGATCACGGCGAAGCTGGGTCGAGTCGCTCTCAAGAAGGCGTTCGACACCGCGTCCGACGAGCCGTGATGGGGAACCTTGAGGACCGAGACCGAGGGTAGCGACTGGGTTCTCACCAAGGCCTCCAACTGATCGTACTCGGAGTCACCACTCAGCCACAGCCGGAATTCACCGAACTCGACAAGAAGTGGGACGGACCGGTTGTTCAGTCCGTCGAGACGGCCGTCGATCGGGAGCACTCTTACCGTGAGATCCCCGAGCTGGAGGGACCGGGGAGTCGCAACGAGGTAGCGGGTGGAGGTCGACGACTCCACGGCTCGCATCAAGGAGTTGTAGGTCCGGGTGGTGTGGGGAGCCCCATTGTCCATGTAGTTCGCGACAGGAATCGAACGGAGGACCGCCTCCAATCCACCGATATGGTCCGCATGTGGATGGCTCGCGACAACCAGATCTAGGTGAGTGACCCCCAGACGGCGCAGATGGGTGAGGACCCCAGCGTCGGGTCCGCCATCGACGAGTGCCATAGCGCCCGCAGGAGTTCGAAGGAGAACCGCGTCACCCTGCCCCACGTCTAGGAATTCGACCAGGAGCTGCTGGGCACCAGCGGGTACCGCGGATGCCAGAAGCACCGCAACGACGGCCACGCTGCGAAGCCAGCTACCTAGGACGCCGCAGAGTCTGGAATTGGCTTGAGGCTTCACGTCGTCTTCAAGGCTTCGATTCTCGAGTACACCTGACACTCTCATACTGATGAGGCACCAACCAACTGCGCGACAGCTGTGCCAGCTGTGGAGTATCATAGGGTGACTCCGTGCGGCATTCCGTTTCGCCTAACCTAGTCGCTGCGGGGCCAGCTGACATTGGCTTTCTCAGTGGCTTAAGCTCGCTGACGAGGACCGTGGGCGTGAAAGCTCACCCCTCCCCGAGCCACGCGCTCCCTTTCCACCGCAGCATCTTGTCGTTCAACAGGACCTCCACGGGCCCGTCGTGATATTCGGCCGGATGAATGAGGGCACGAACCTTTTCTTCGACCATCGGCTTCACCCAGATCTCGGATCCGTCCTGCACATACAGGCATCCGTCGAAGAGCATCGAGTCGAGCGACCGACAGCTGATCAAACCAGAAGGCGGCCCAGGTCAGCCGTGACCTCTCTCTGCAGTTCCCTTCGCCCTACGGAGGGAGCCGCGCCTCTAGGTCCCTCGCCTTGGCGACGACGGTGTCGCCTGAAGAAATCCATTGCGCCTGAAGTACATCTCCCTCCACCCAGACAACCTCACCGTCCCGCAAATAGACCTTCGACCAAAGGGTATCCTGATACACGCCCGTCATGTAGCCGTTATAAAGAAACTGCACTCTTTCCATCAAGAATAAGGCGTCTTGGAAGTAGTAGGTTTCTACTATGCGACTAGTTGCGTGGAGGTAGTCCACCACAAGCCGGCGGAGGTCTCCGTCTTGGTAATCTCCTTTGAGGGCCGCGCCCTCATGGGCGAGATCAAGGTCCACTGTGGACCGCTGGTCGTAGTAGGGAGCCGCACTTCTTATTGCAGCAGCCGACTCGTCAGCCTTAGCAACGGTTACTTCTGGTGGCACTGGTGAACAGGAGATCACTATTCCAAATGCCGGGGCCCAAGCTAGTGCTTTGATGCGCATGGTGCCTCCTCTGCCGACACCTTTGGAGTATCTCGTTCACACAGGCCCTCGTTCTGGAAGGAAGCGGTGGCCGGCCAAGTCGAATCCCGCATCAGGCCTCCTCCCCTCGATCGCCTACTCTGTCATATCTGACAATGCCGTCTAACGTTCAGGGGTGGCCGAGCGTGGCCCGGCACGCCGCGGAGCAGGTAACCCTCCTTGTTAGCCGGAGTCGAATCCTGATCGCTCAATCCAACGGCTGTCCAACCAGTTTCGCGTCCATGAAGGCTATTAGGGATCGGGTGACGTTGATCACGAGGTATGCCTCGTCTTGGCTCAGGAGTTCTTCATTGGGGTGGGCTAGTGTGGCCCGATTTCTCAGCGTGCCAAGCGAGTCCACGATCGCACCACTCGTCTGAATGACCCGGCGGATATCGTCTGAGCGCGGCCCTAGATCTGCCAGCTGGGGGTGCTTCTCCAATAGCCTTCGCAGGAGCACGTTCGCCGAAGCGTTCGCTGGATACTCGATCTGGGCTTGGTCGCAGGCCGCTCTCAAAAACCCGTGAAGGCCAGTGTGTACCCTGTCCACCGCACTTGTCGCCCCTCGCTCACGCAGTAGCGTCCCTGCGTCCGCCAAGGCGGCTAAGGCAACCTCAGAGGCGGTCTGAGGTGGAGTATGCTCCACTTCAAGGCCGCTGGCCTCAGCCCTTAACTCTGCAAGGACACCAGGCTCGTGTTCTTCGAGCCAAGTTGCGATCGGCTGATAACCGATCAAAGTCCGCAGGTTCGCGGGCTTCTTCAGGATTAGCCCTACTGCGTCGATTACATGGCCACGGTAGTCAGGATCGCCCCAGCTGAGGCTCCTCAGTAGACGGGGGTGGCGGTCAATCCACTCACTCATCCCGGTTAGATACCCGAGCTCGACCCACTCTGATGAGGAGAACGTTGACTCCACAGCAGTAGCTATGGCCAATACTTTTCGGCCATGATCCACGTATCGATACCTTGTTAAGGTCGCGTCGATTCCGGCTAACGTTCAAAGTTGCCGTCGCGGCTCGCGTCAGCGAGCCGTGATCGTCGAAGT
>CAZKJJ010000052.1:0-10067 GCA_964553055.1 uncultured Acidimicrobiia bacterium | reverse complement strand
CCTGAACGTGGTCGACGGAATGGTCGCCATCGCCGACCCGCCCGACTGGACTCCTAGGTTGACCGCTGAGCTCCGCAGCCTGCTGAGCTCTCACGAGTGAGGAGGTCGTCGGCTGGTGCGGGGAGTCCTATCAGAAACGACCTCCGTCCTGCAAGCAGCATTGGAGGCCTCCGGCACACTCCTCACAGCGCGGAGCCCGTCCGAACCAGCACGTAGGCGGCGAGAAAGCTGAGGCTGTTCACGGCCGTGTGAGCCAGGACCGGCGCCAGGAGGCTTCCCGAACGCAGGCGGATCCACGCGAACAGGAATCCCGCTGCAGCAGTGGCGGCGACCGCGACGCCTACGGCTCCTCTCACACCCAGTGAGGCCTCGGTAGCGTCGATCACCGGGCTGGTCTGCAGGACGTCCAAGGTGGGAAGGATGTGCCACAGCCCGAAGAGGCCGGACGAGATGGCGGTGGCCTTCCACGGGTCCGTGAATCGCAGCAGCAAGGCGAGGAGCACACCACGAAACGCCACCTCCTCGAAGACCGCAGTACCGAGCGGAATCCGCACCAGCATCTGGTAGACGGCCTCCTTGGTGGAAGCGCCGACAACACGCTGATCCTCGAACAAGGACCGGAACGTCGGAACGGCAGCCAGAAGGGACACCGCGCCGCCTATGAGCGCGACAGCTCCCAACCCCCACAACAGACCAGTCCTCAGTCGCTTGCGGTCCAGTCCGATCTCGTCCCACGTCAAGTCAGCGCCGCGACCCAGACCGATCAGAACTCCCGACATTGCCAGGCCGGCCGGGACATATGCGGCGTCGTGCAGGACTCGATTGCTCAGGTAGTTGAACAACGCAGTCACGCCCAACGCGGCAGCGAGCCCTCTCCTCTGGCGCGGGCCACCTGGCCCGATCTGAGCCTGCCCTTCTTCGCGGCGCCGCTGGCCGCCGATCTGCCTCATCTACTTGCCAATCCCTCCAACGCGAACCTTGCCAGATTGGTGACGCCGGCTTCGCCTCTCACTTCGGCTGCACGTCGTCAGGCGATGTCCCGCCGCCCGAATCCGATCAAGCCGGCTCCGCTGAGCGCCAAGGCGATGCCGGTGAGAAGGACGAGGGGTACGGCGCTGATGGTGCCGGGAAGTGTGGGCGTGTGGCTGAACGGCGAAAGGTCGATCGCCCACTGCGGGAATTGGAGCACCTGGCCGAGCAGGCCGACGATCAGGAAACCGGCAAGGAAGGCCCAGGCCAACAGGCTCAACCTCGGTGCCAGGCCGAACAGGGCCACCGTCAGCCCGGCCATGACCCACACGGCCGGGATCGAGAGCAGCGCCGTCTCAGCCAGCCGCGTCACCTCACCTGTGAGGTCGCCGACGGTGGCGCCGTAGGTGAGCGCGGCCACCACGCCCGCCAGGGTCATCATGACCACAGGACCCAACACGGCGAAGGCGAGATGGCTGCCCGCCCAGTTCATGCGTGGGGTGGCCGTTGCCAGCAGCGGTTCGGCCCGCAGGCCCTCCTCTTCGGCTCGAAGGCGAAGAGCCGTTCGAACCGCATAGGCGGCGGCGATATAGGCGAGGATCCCCATCGCCGCGGAGAAGAAGATGTCTACGGCCGCTCGCTCACCACCCAGCCGCTCGAAGATATCCGCCAGACCGGGGTTCTCGTCGAAGAGGTCGCCCACTGTTTCGGCGAGGCCGCCCCAGACGGAGCCGAACACAGCCAGCCCCATCGACCATGCCAGCAAGGAGTAGCGGTGCAGCCGCCAGGCGAGCCCCATCGACGAGCTCAAGCCGCGGGTTGCCGCCGCAGGACCGGGACGGGGTTCGAATACACCGGCGGCGACGTCCCGCCTTCCAGACAGGCCATAGGCCACAGCCCCAAGCGCGATCGCAAGGCCGAGGAACGCTGCCAGAAGCCACCACTGTTCGTCTGCGAACGGGCGGAGCTTCGTCAACCAGCCGTATGGCGACAACCACGAGAGCCAGGAAGGCCCACTCTCACCACTTCCGTCGCCCGCCATCCTCAACAGGAACGCAACCCCGATCGCGGCGACGGCGACCCCCCTCGCCCCACCCGAGCTGGGGGTGAGCTGGGCGGCCACGGCGCCCACGGCGGAGAACACGACCGCGACGACCGCCCAGCCGACCCCGAAGGCCACGGCCCCAGATGCAGACTCGCCGCTCGCAACGAAGCCCGTCGCGACGGCCGCCCCTATCACCAGCCCACTTCCGGAGGCCACGATGAGGGCCGCAGTGAGCGGAGCGTGGCGGCCCACCACGGTCGAGCCGAGGAGCTCCCGACGTCCTGTCTCCTCCTCCACGCGGGTATGCCGAATCACCGTGAACACCGCCATCAAGGAGACGAACACCGCTCCGATGGTCCCGATCCGCCAGACGGTGAGTCCTCCGATCGATGGGTCGTGAAGCGGGCCCAGCAGCGCGATCAGGCTGGGGTTGGACACGACGGTCCCCATGAGCTCGAGCCGCGACTCGAGCGTCGGATACAGGCTCTCGAAGGCACCGGCGACCCCGATCGGTATCAGCGATAGGGCGACGATCCAGATAGGGAGTACCAGACGGTCACGGCGAAGGATGAACCGGATGAGTCGACCGACCCCCTCCAGCCTCATGACGGTATCTCGGTCTGATAGTGGCGAAGGAAGAGCTCCTCGAGGGTTGGCGGGTGGCTGACCAGATTCCGGATCCCGAGGGCGGCCAGGTGACGCATGACCTCGTCCAGCCGGTCGGAGTCGACCTCGAAGTCGACGATGCCGTCGCTGACGGTCAGGGCGTGCACGCCCGGCACCTCACCGAGCCCTGCAGGCGATCCGGCCAGTTCGGCGGAGATCGACGTCCTGGTCAGGTGACGGAGATCGGCGAGGCTGCCCGTTTCGACGATCACCCCCTCCCGGATGATGCTGATCCGGTCGCAGAGGGCCTCTACTTCAGCGAGGATGTGGCTGGCCAGCAGGACCGTGCTGCCATTTCGACGGCTCTCCTCGATGTAGCTACGGAACTCGGCCTCCATGAGCGGATCGAGCCCGGCGGTGGGCTCATCGAGGATCAGAAGCTCAACGTTCGACGCAAGCGCCGCTACCAGCGCGACCTTCTGCCGGTTTCCCTTCGAGTAGGTCCTTCCCTTCTTGGTCGGGTCGAGATCGAATCGAGCGAGAAGTTCCTCCTTCCGGCTCTCATCCAGCCCGCCGCGCATCCGACCGAGGAGATCGATGACTTCGCCGCCCGTGAGGTTGGGCCACAGGGCGACATCGCCTGGAACATAAGCGAGCCTGCGGTGCAGTTCGGTGGCGTCCTGCCAGGGGTCGCCGCCGAGCAGGCTCGCCTTCCCGGAATCGGCGCGGATGAGCCCTAGCAGGATGCGCGTCGTGGTGGTCTTGCCTGCCCCGTTCGGACCGAGGAATCCGTGGACTTCGCCGGTCCCGACCTCCAGGTCGAGTCCGTCGAGCGCAACCGTGGTGCCGAAGTGTTTCACGAGTCCCGAGGTAGAAATCGCTGACATGACCTTCAGGCTAGATCGGCAACGGGTCGGCCCTCCCAGGAGGACGGACGCCCCCACCCCGTCTCGGCAACTCCCGATGGGAGTTGCGCATCCGTGATGGAAGCAGCCGGGTCATGTCGATTCGACGTGCTGTAGCTTCGGGCGAGATGCTGACTTCGCTTCCTACGGGCACTGTCACCTTCCTCTTCACGGATATCGAAGGGTCGACGCGGCTCTTGCAGACGCAGGGTGATCGATATCGGACGCTCCTCGAGACCCAGGCCTCGCTGATCCGCGCAGCGGTCGCAGAGGCCCATGGCACCGAGATCTCGACCGAAGGTGACTCGTTCTTCGTGGTCTTTGCGACTGCCCCCGATGGGGTGCAGGCTGCGGCTTCGGCCCAGCAGGCACTGATTGCCCATGGCTGGTCTTCTGGAGGAGAGGTGCGGGTGCGTATGGGCCTGCACACCGGCGTGGGGGCCCTGGGAGGTGATAGCTACGTAGGGCTCGACGTCCATCGTGCCGCTCGGATCGCCGGCTCCGCTCACGGAGGACAAGTAGTCCTGTCAGAGGCGACGGCTCACCTCGTTGACCAGCACCTCCCTGAAGGAGCAGTCCTGAGGGAGCTCGGAGTGTTTCACCTGAAGGACCTGGCCGAGCCTGAACGGATCTTTCAGCTGATAGTCCCGAGCCTGCCCTCGGAGTTCCCTCCTCTGACCACGCTCGATGCTGTCCCCAACAACCTGCCGACCAGGCTCTCGTCGTTCGTGGGACGGGATCGAGAGTTGGTGCAGGCCATCGAGCTACTCGAGTCAACACGGCTTCTCACGTTGACGGGACCGGGTGGGAGCGGGAAGACCCGGCTGGCACTCCAGGTCGGAGCCGAGGTAGCCGATCGATTCGCAGACGGAGCCTTCTTCATCCGACTGGATGAGGTTCGAGAGCCTGACCAGGTTCCCGCCTCGATACTCCAAGCCCTCCGCATTCCCAGCGTTCCGACCGGCGTAGACCCGCGCGGGTACCTCGCTGGGTATGTCACAGAAAAGGAGCTGCTGCTGATCCTCGACAACATGGAGCAGCTGAATGAGGCCGGTCCATACGTGGCCGAGCTGCTGGCCGCTACTCAGAACTCAAAGGCTCTGGTCACCTCACGGGCTCCGCTCCGGATCGCGGGAGAACAAGAAATGCCGGTCCCGCCTCTCCCAACCCCCGATACCGATCAGGAGCTCGACATCGAGACCCTGTCGCAGTTCGAGGCAGTTGCCCTGTTCACCGAAAGGGCTCGGTCCGTAGTTCCCGACTTCACGATCGCGCCTGAGAACGCCCACGCCATCGGTGCGATCACCAGAGCTCTCGACGGCTTACCGTTGGCATTGGAGCTGGTTGCGTCGCGAGTCAAGCTCCTGCCACCTGCTGGGCTTCTCGAACGCCTCGACCGGATGCTCGACGCGACTGCAGCCAGAGATTCCCCGACCCGTCAGCAGACTCTGCGGGACACGATCGGCTGGAGCTACGACCTGCTCGACGAGCCTGCCCGGCAGTTGTTCGAGCGACTGTCAGTCTTCTATGGGGGCGCGGCCATCGATGAGATCGAAAGGGTCTGCGGGCCCCCCGCGGAGCTCGGAGTCGATGTACTCGAAGGGTTGGACGCGTTGGTGGATCAGAGCCTGGTCGTTCGGTTCGAGCGTGGCGACGAGCCGCGCTTCCGTCTCTTCTCCACCATCAGACAGTACGCCGCCGAGGCACTGGAGCATCGCGGCGACGTCGAAGATCTACGAAGGCGGCACGCGGAAGCGTATGCCGCACTCGCCGAACGGGCACGGCCCCGCCTGACGCGAAAGGACCGAGTGCAGTGGCTCGACCGTCTATCCGCCGAGTATGCGAACCTCGATGCTGCTCTCAACTGGGCCCTCGAGGAGGAAGTGACGGCGGTAGCTCTGCGCCTGGTGGGCTCTCTGTGGCGATTCTGGACGATGCGTGGCCACCTTGTGACCGTGACGCCACAAGTCGACTCAGCGCTTGGGTTACCTGGAGACTTTCCGGCGGAGAGGGCCAGAGCGCTCGAGGCGAAGGGAGGGATGACCTACTGGTTGGGTGACACAGCCGGCACAGCCCCCTACTACCAGCAGGCCTTGGAGATCTGGCAGGACCTCGGCGATCGCCCGGAGATCGCCAACGCCCTCTACAACCTCTCCTTTCCCTTGGCAGAGCTCGCCAGCGAGGAGGCGGAAGCCGCGCTCGAACGAGCGCAGGCCATCTATGAGGAGCTGGATGACCGCGGTGGCATGGGCCTCGTCCATGGAGCCCTCGGAGCGGTAGCGGCCAAGCGAGGAGACCTCGAAACCTTCGCCAGAAGAACCGAGGAGTCCATGGAGTACTTCGATCAGGAAGACCAGCCGTTCGAGTACGGATGGGGGATGTTCACCCTTGCAAACACGCGCTTCATGCAGGGGAGGCTGAGTGAGGCCGTCCAGTTCCTGAAAGAGAGTCTGAGTCTCTTCGCCTCCGTCGGCGACATATCGGGCCTCTTGCCATCTATGGCCTGGTTCGCGGCAGCGGCGACGGGAGCTAGCGACGAAGACTCCCATCAGCGGTTCGTGGGAGTCGTCATGAGTTTGGTGGCCGAGAGCGGATACGGTCCCGAGTACTGGGATCCCGTGATGAAAGGCTTCCTCGGAGATCTGGAGAGCTACGAATCCGACCCGAGTGAGCCGTACCAGCAGGGGAAGCACATGTCAGTCGACGAGGCGGTCGCGTTCGCGCTCGACTGGGAGCCGAAACCTGCTGTGTGACACTCCTGTCGACACACGGCCGCGGACGCCACTCAGGGGTCGAGGACCTCGACGTCGAACGGCCCCGAGAACATGATGACGAAGAGGCAGTCTCGGCCTGCGGCCGGTGCGTGATGCATCCGGACACCTGCAGGGAAGTGGCAGTACGAACCAGGTGCGATCACCTCGCCGTTGGCCTCGAGCTCGCCCGCAAGGACCACAATGGTGTGGGCAGCGGTGTGACGATGCCACTTCGCGACCAGGCCTTTCGGGTAGTGAACGAGATAGTGCTCGGCTCCTGCGACAGGGTCCGCGAAGAGGAGCCGCAGCCCGATCGGCCTGTCGTAGACGGGCAGGCTCGATTCCTCGAGTTCGAGCATCCCCAGCGATCGAACGATGACCGGTATCCCCGCATTGCCGTCGGAAGCCGTCATGCGCACCTCTCAGACTGCGCCCCTGGCACGACAGGGCGCTAGGCAATGTGCCCTCGCACCGTATGCGTCTTGAGGCTCGCACATGTCTTGCTCGCGCCCGGACCTCGGCGGCTGCGTTAGGTTACGACCACCGGTGAGGGGCCACATCGTGCATCGACGGCGGGACACACGCGGCGTTGCCCTTGCCTGCCCCACGACAACCCAGGGCGGTGCGGGGCCATGACGGCTAGCCCGCTGACCAGCGCTCCGACTGCCTTCCACCTGCTCGCCAAACCGACAGGGCCGATCTGCAACCTGGACTGCGAGTACTGCTTCTTCCTCTCCAAGGAGATGCTCTATCCGGGGGACCGCTTCCGGATGGCAGACGACCTCCTGGAGACCTACGTCCTTCAGCTGCTGGAGGCCCACCGAACGCCGGTCGTGACCGTGGCCTGGCAGGGCGGCGAGCCAACGATGATGGGCCTCGACTTCTTCAAGCGGTCGGTGGAGCTGGTCGACAAGCACCGCCGCCCCGACCAGCAGATCGACTACACCATCCAAACCAATGGCGTGCTCATCGACGAGCGCTGGGCTGCCTTCTTCAAGGAGAACCGATTCCTGGTCGGGCTTTCCGTGGACGGGCCCCGCCACCTCCACGACACCTACCGTGTCGACAAGCGGGGCAAGGGCTCGTTCGATCGTGTGATGGCCGGCTACGAGCACCTGAAGGCCGCAGGCGTCGACGTGAACGTGCTGTGCACGGTCCATGCTGCCAACCAGGATCACGCACTCGAGGTGTACCGTTTCTTCCGCGACGGGATGGGGGTGCGGTTCATCCAGTTCATCCCGATCGTCGAGCGCACGACCGAGACGCTGCTGCCTTTGGCCAACCTCGGATGGAGCACCAGCCGCAAGGAGAAGAGGCCCCTCTACGTCCAGGCAGGCAACAGAGTCACGGACCGCACCGTCGCCCCGGAAGCCTACGGCCGGTTCCTCATCGAGGTGTTCGACGAGTGGGTCCGCAGGGACGTGGGCGAGGTGTTCGTGCAGATGTTCGACGTTGCCCTGGCCAACTGGCACGGCGAGCCGCCAGGGCTGTGCATCTTCTCAGAGACCTGCGGACTGGCGCTGGCCCTGGAGCACAACGGGGACCTCTACTCATGCGACCACTACGTGGAGCCCGACTACCTGCTTGGCAACATCACCGAGACCCCGATGATCGAGCTGGTGGCCTCCGAGAAGCAACGGGCGTTCGGGCAGGCCAAGCGCGACACGCTGCCGCAGTACTGCCTGGACTGCGAGGTGCGGTTCGCCTGTCACGGAGGATGTCCGCGCAACAGATTCACCGTGACGCCAGACGGTGAGGAGGGCCTCAACTACCTCTGTCCCAGCTACAAGGCCTTCTTCAACCACGTCGATCCTGCCATGCGGCTCATGTCGAGGCTCCTCAGACAAGGACGCGCACCTTCGGAGATCACCAGGCTCGGCGTACCGAGCGGCTGAGTCACCGACCTCCGGCACCGCGGTGCTTGCCTCGCCAACAGTCGGGCCCCAAGCCACCGGCACGGTCCTTGGGAGCGACAAGGGCGCCGCATACGATGCCTCGGTGACCACCACCAGCACCGACCAGGAGCGCCTCGCCGCCTGGGAGGCGAAAGTGTCGTGGCTCATCGTCGTGGCAGCGACCCTTCCGCTGGCGCTCGCGATCCTGCCATTCGATGCGGAGGGCCCTGCCACCCTTCTCATCGATCTGGGCAGCTGGGCCGTCTTTCTGGTCGATCTCATCGTCCACGTGGTCATCAGCAGGAAGTATCTGCGGACGGGCCGGGGCCTTTTCGACCTCTCCATCGTCGTCTTCACGTTCCCCTGGTACGTACTGCCCGGCGTCGAAGGGACGCAGTTCCTCGCCGTGTTCCGGTTGGCGCGGCTCCTCCGCGTCGTGACCGCCACACGTGGCGGGAGGAGGCTGCGCTACCTCTACGACCAGATGGGTGGCCTGCTGGTCGTAACCCTCGTCACCCTGCTGGTCGCCTCGCTCATCGTCCTGCAGGCAGAGCCGCCGAGCTCGGGCTTCGAAACCTTCGGCGACGCGGTGTGGTGGGGCATCGTCACCCTCACCACCGTCGGATACGGGGACCTCTACCCGACGACTTCGGCAGGGCGGTTGGCCGGCTTCATCGTGATGGTGCTCGGCCTGGCCGTACTCGGGACACTGGCAGGCGTTCTGGCTTCGATGTTCGGAGGCGCAGCCGACCCCGAAGGGGAGCCAACAGCTTTTCCTGATGAGACGGCGGGTGAGGCCGGAGCGATCCCGGAGCAGTTGAACCGGCTGGGAGAGCAGCTCGCGGGCCTCGAGGAGCAACTCGTCGCACTGCGCCGGTCGATCGAGTCGCCACCAGATCGCTAGCTCAGCGAGTCGCTGTGGATGGGAAGGCTCCTCTGGGCAGCTTTGACCTCACGAGTGCCCGCGCAGTGGTGTCAACAGTCCCCAGGCTGCGGCTCAGAGGTGGCTACCTCCCGTCGTCGAGGGCTGCCATGAACCGCTGCATGCCGTAGTGGAGGGCGATCATGCCGCCAAGCTCCATGATCTGCGCCTCTGTGTAGAAGCGCTTCCCCTCGTCGTAGAATGAGGCGTCGACGTCTTCCGGTGACCGGTACAGCAGGTAGGCGTAGCGGAGCGCCCACCTCTCCGCCTCGCTGAAACCGGGATCGTGCTCGAAGTCGCCGTGTCCCGCCGCGATGCGCTCTTCACTCAGTCCTTCCGCCTTCTCGGACCTGAGCGAGGAGAAGTAGGGATCGCTTGCCGTCTCGGCGAGTTGAAGCCGAACGACCTCCTTGAGACTGTGGTCCACCTTCCCCTTGACGTGGGACGTGTACATGGCATCGAAGATGGCCTCCGCGTACCCGGGCACATGAGCCAGGATGCGCAGGAACACTTCGCCTGGGACGCCCACTTCGTCGTTGAGCGACAGGTTCTCACCCAGCCCACGTCGCTCGGCCTCCGCTCGGTCCATCGGCTCGATTCGCACCGTCATGCTTGGTCCGGCCTGTCAGCGCCGGCTTCGTGGGAGGAACCATCGAGCAGAGACGTTGGCTTCGTGCCATAGATGCGCCGTGATTCCTCCTGGTCGACCAGGCGGCCGTCAGGAGAGAACATCGGATAGAAATCGAGCGTTCGGAAGAAGGTGTGGTAGCCGACGTTGAAGCCGATGAACACACCGAGCTCCACGATCTCAGGATCCGTGTAGTGCTCGCGGAGCCTGGTGAAGAACTCGTCATCGATGCTCTCGGGAGCGTGCTGCATTCGGTAGCTGAACTCGAGGGCGACGCGCTCCCGCTCGGTGAAGGCATCGCTGTCTCGAAAGTTGGCAACGCCCTCGTCGATCAGATCCTCGGT
>CAZKJJ010000051.1:9123-10151 GCA_964553055.1 uncultured Acidimicrobiia bacterium | reverse complement strand
TTAGGCACGCAGCCAGCGTTCGTCCTGAGCCAGGATCAAACTCTCCAACGAACATCCGGAGATGTCGTGTGTCACCGGTGCTGGCACACCGGCGACGAGTCCGCCTCCAGGTCTAGCCCGGAGGCACAAGCTGACTCGACACGCTGTTTAGTTGTCAAGGAGCCCGATTCTTCGCGCGGCGGCAAAGCCGCAGCGCAGCATCCGGAGTGTAGCAGCTGCTCCGTGCTCTGCGGAAAGCCGCTCCATCTCCTCCAACGCCCGAGGCGCGCTGCACCTTCCCCGACCGCCATGCTCCTGCCTCGGGGCGTCCACCGCTGACGCCCAGGGAAGGCGGTGGGCCTACTCCGTCAATCTGACGAATCGACGCTTGCCCGCCTGGAGCACACGGCCCACCAGGCGATCTCTGGCGACCTCCTCGGTGTCTACAGGGTCGCCGTCGATCCTCACCGCTCCCTGCCGGATCAGCCGCCTGGCCTCGGAGCTCGAGGAGACCAGTCCGGTCTCCCTGAGCAGGATGGGAAGGTACACCGGATCCGAGACTCCGATGGCATGTTCCGGCACCTCTTCTGGTGCCAGCTTCTGCTTGTGGACCCTGTCGAAGGCCTCCTCGGCCCTCGACGCCTCGCCGCTCCCCCAGTACATGCCCACGATCTCCCTGGCCAAGAGACGTTTCGTCTCGCCGGCATGAGCCGTTCCTGCCGCCAGGCTCTCGAGAGCCCCCTTCGTGAGCTCGTTCTCGTCCGTCGCCAACGTGAAGTAGTCGGGCATGGCTTCGTCCGGAATCGACATCACCTTCCCGAACATATCCTGAGGTTCGTCGTCGATCGCGATGTAGTTGCCGAGCGACTGCGACATCTTCTGCACGCCGTCCGTCCCCACCAGCAACGGCATCGTGACGGCCACCTGCGGTCGGAGGCCGTAACGCTGCTGGATGTCTCGACCTGCCAGCAGGTTCCACAGCTGATCCGATCCCCCCAGCTCGACGTCCGAGGAGACCGCGACCGAGTCCATCCCCTGGAGCAGCGGAT
>CAZKJJ010000051.1:0-9113 GCA_964553055.1 uncultured Acidimicrobiia bacterium | reverse complement strand
AGCACTGGGGTCGCGACCGCACCCGAGGCCCGCTCCTCCCGCTCGAGGAGCTGAGCAACCGTGACCTTGGAAGTCAGCTCCAACACCTCGGTCATGTCGAGCTTGCCCAGCCACTCGGAGTTGTATCGGACCTCGAGTGGCTCGGGCAACAGGATCCTCTTGAATCCCTGTAGCACTCTGTCTCCGTGTGCTCGCACCTCTTCGCTCGACAAGCGTCTTCGTGACTCGACCATGCCGCTCGGGTCCCCCACCTGCGCGGTGAAGTCGCCGACGATCAGCACCGCGGTGTGACCGAGCTCCTGGAACTGCCTGAGCTTCCTGAGCACGACAGTCCAGCCCAGCGTGACTCTGGGAGCAGTGGGATCCATGCCGAGCTTGACTCGCAGGGGTCTTCCTTCGGAGAGGCGTTCCTCCAACTCTCCCTCAGGGACTGCCCTGTCGACTCCCCGCAGGAGCACCCGTTGCTGGTCGGAGGGCTGCACCGCCCACGAGGTTAGCGAGCCATCTCACGAGCAAGCCTGCGCCAAATACCGGGCGATCGGGCGCTCCGCCTCTACGCTCGGGCCGGTGCGGGGGATGACCCGTGGGCTCCTGCTGGGCGTTGCGCTGGGCCTCATCGCCGCCTCCTGCCGGGTCGAGCCCATTCCCGACCCCGGGATGGGTGATCGTGGCCTCACGACCGTCGTCTATGCGGCAGACGGGTCGGTGCTGGCTCGATGGCATGCGGAAGAGGACCGGGCACTCGTCTCCTATGCGGAGCTTCCCTCTCACCTGATCGACGCCGTCGTTGCCATCGAAGACGAGCGTTTCTGGGCGCATCCGGGCGTCGACGTGAAGGCTCTGGCCAGGGCGCTCGTCGCCAACGTTCAGCAGGGAGGGGTCGTCCAGGGAGGCTCGACCATCACCCAGCAGTACCTCAAGAACGTCCTCCTCACGACGGAGCTGTCTCTCGAGCGGAAGCTCACCGAAGCAGCGCTGGCCCTCCGCTTGGAGGAGGGCCTCACCAAGCAGCAAATTC
This sequence comes from uncultured Acidimicrobiia bacterium, assembly GCA_964553055.1. Classification (GTDB taxonomy): domain Bacteria; phylum Actinomycetota; class Acidimicrobiia; order Spongiisociales; family CAZKJJ01; genus CAZKJJ01. The sequence continues at coordinate 8,095 of CAZKJJ010000051.1, read as the reverse complement.
TCGAGAGGTACCTCAACACCGTCTACTTCGGTGATGGGGCCTACGGAGTCGGCGCCGCGGCCGGTCACTACTTCGCAAAGGCCGTCACCGAGCTGACCATCGACGAGTCTGCCCTCCTGGCGGGCCTCATCCGGTCCCCCGCCACCTACGATCCGTACGTCGACCGGGAGGCGGCGGTCGGGCGCAGGAACGTCGTCCTCGACAAGATGGTCGAGCAGGGCTACCTCGGAGGCGAAGAGGCTCGCTCTGCCCGCGTTGCCCCGCTGCATCTGGCGGGAAGGCGGCCTTCCTCACAGTCCATATACCCCTACTTCACAGAAGAGGTGAAGCGCCGGCTGCTCGCCGACCCTGCCCTCGGAGCCACCGTCACGGATCGCTACAACGCTCTGTTTCGCGGAGGTCTTCGCATCCACACCACCCTCGATCCGATCGCTCAAGAAGCCGCGGAGGCGGCCATCAGAACGGTGATCGAGGGTGAGGAGGCCCCGTATGCTGCCATCGCTTCGGTGGACCCTCGAACGGGATACGTGCGGGCGCTCGTAGGCGGACGTGACTTCTACGCCACCACCGATCCGGTCGCTCAGTTCAATCTGGCAGTCCAGGGCCTCAGGCAGCCCGGCTCGGCCTTCAAGCCATTCGTGCTGGCTGCCGCCCTCGAGGCAGGGGTTCCGCTGTCGCAGGTCATCGAGGGGGGCCGCTCCGTCGTCATCGAGACGGACTCTCAGCCATGGGTCGTCGACAACTACGACGGGGCCACCTTCCCCGACCTCACCCTGCTCGAGGCGACGGTGTTCTCCGTCAACGTCATCTACGCTCGACTCGTCGATCGGGTGGGCCCCGAAGCGGTCGTCGACCTGGCGGAGGCCGCGGGCATCACGGAGGACCTCGAGCCATACCACTCGGTGGCGCTGGGAGCCCAGGAGGTGTCGGTTCTCGACATGGCCTCCGCGTTCGGGACGTTCGCGGCGGACGGCGTGCACATCTCGCCGACGTTGGTGACGTCGATCGAGACGGACGAAGGCGTCAACATCTACGAGAGCGTGCCCGTCGTCACCCATGCCTTGGATCGGTCGGTGGCGCAGCAGGTGACGGCGGCGCTCACCGAAGTCGTCAAACGCGGCACGGGCCAGCAGGCCCGCATCGGGAGGCCGATTGCAGGAAAGACAGGGACGTCGCAGGACTACCGCGATGCTTGGTTCGTCGGTTACACGCCTGAGTTGTCGACTGCGGTCTGGGTCGGATACCCGACGCCGGCGCCCATGGTGCCACCCGTCACCCCCTTTCGCGTCACTGGTGGCACGTGGCCCGCCCAGATCTGGGCTCGCTACTCGGCTACCGCGCTCGCGTCCACCGTCCCAGGCATGCTTGCCGTCGCCGAGGGCCTCAGCCAGGTGGCGGTCGAGGTCGACCTCTCAACGGGCTTCCTGGCAGGTCCGTATTGTCCGCGCGAGAGCGTTCAGACGGTTCGAGTGCCCGCTCAGGACGCGCCTACCGTGGTGTGTCCTGTCCACAATCCGGCGGGTGTGGTCGACGCTGGCTCGGGAGCGGTGCCCGACGTGATCGGAATGGGCCTGGCGGGGGCCGTGAGCGCCCTGCAGGCAGCGGGCTTCAGGACGAGAGTCGTGTGGGCGGAAGGAGGTGACCTCACCCCTGGCACCGTATTCAACCAGGATCCCTCACCTGGCTTCCCTGCCCAGACAGGCACTGCGATCAGGCTCACGTTGGCAGGTCCTGAACCTGGCTCGGTCCTCCCTTCGGTGCTCGGCTTCCCTGCCGACCACGCCGTCGCCGAGCTCGCCCAGATCGGCGTGACGGCGCAGGTACACGTCGTCGCAGAAGCCGTGGCCGAGGACGCGGCACGAAGGGCAGGCATGGTCTGGAAGCAGGTGCCCTCGCCGGGCGCACCGGCCACGGGGGTGGTCGAACTGTGGGCGAACCCTTGACTCAGGTCAGCAGCACCCACCTCCATGCCTTCTCCTTCGCCTTCGAGATGCCGAGGCGCGGCGTCGTGGTCGTGATTCCTTCGAGCCTTCCTGGGAGCAGCTGGACGCGCCGGCCTGCCAGCAGATCGATGCCGTCGTCATCGCCTGTGATGGCGAGCGCCTCGCAGAGCTTGCCTGGTCCGTCGCACAGGTGATCGTCCCTCCCTCGGCGTGCCCTCATCAGGTCTGTCCCCGCCACTGGGCGGCCGGCCCGTATCAGGATGGCCTGACCCACCCCGTCTTCCCCCGTGACGATGTTGGCGCACCAGTGGACGCCGTATGACCGGTAGACATACAAGGTCCCCGGTCGTTCGAACATGCAAGCGTTCCGCAGCGTGCGGCCCCCGAAGGCGTGGCTGGCCGGATCGTCCTCTCCGCGGTACGCCTCGACCTCGACGATGGCCACTTCGGCTGAGGTCTGCCTCCTCCCGGTCCTCAGGCGAAACCCCAGCAGTTTCGGCGCTACGTCGAGGGCATCACCCTCGAGCATGGATCTGAGAGCGCCACTCACCTCTTCAATCGAGACCGCCTCGAAGCTTTCCTCCGAATCGAGCGACCACTGATCGGGCGATCTCCTTGCGGATGGGCCCCACCTCTTCCGTGCTCAGCGTCCTGTCCGGTGCCCTCAGCGTCACACGGACGGCAAGCGACTTCGCGCCTGGTGGGACCGGGTCTCCCTTGAACTCGTCGAACACGTGCACCGACTCGACGATCGCTCCTGCTGCCGCCCTCACCTCCCGCAGCAGATCTCCTGCCGGCACGGCGTCTTCGATCTCGAAGGCCAAGTCGAAGATCGCAGGAGGAAAGGGGCTCGGATCGGTGAACCGCCAGGGCTGACGCTCTCTGACCAGATCGGCCAGCTCGAGCTCACCCACCGCGACCCTTCCAGGCAGCTCGAACGCCCGTGCAACGGCGGGATGAAGCTCACCGACGTAGCCGACGTCGACGCCGGCCACCATGGCACGCCCGGATCTGCCTGGATGCAGGCCAGGGACCGACGCCGCGGTGATCGTCTGGTCAGGAATCCCCATGCCCTCCGCGATCAGCCGCCACAGTCCCGTGGCGAAGTGAATGTCCGCCTGCCCCGTGGTGGCTCCCAACATCCGAGGGCCCACATTCCCGGCTGCCACGAACCCCAGCATCTCTGGCTGGGCTGGTAGCCGATCGTCCAGCTCCCACGGACTCGATCGAAACACCCTTCCGATCTCGAACAGGGCCACGCCTGCCATGCCGTTCGAGAGGTTCCTGGCAGCTGCCGTCACGAGGGCGGGCAGCAGCGTCGACCGAAGGATCTCGTCTTCCTCGGATGGAGGGTTGAGGAGGGCCACGGTCGACCGTCTTGGGTCGTCTGTCGGGATGCCGAGTCGGTCGAGCCAGCGGACGCTCGAGAACGAAAAGCTCTGTGTCTCGCTGAATCCGGCCCCTGTGACCAGGTCCCTCAGGTGCCTGGTGCGATGCTGTGTGACCGTGAGCCCACCACCCTTCCCGACGGGCAGCGTCTCGGGGAAGCTGTCGTAGCCGGCCAGCCTGGCGACTTCCTCGACCAGGTCCGCCGACCTTCGCAGGTCCTGTCTCCAGGTCGGGACTGTCGCCTTCAGCGGATCCTGACCCTCGGTCGAGATGCCCAGCCTGTTGAGGAACAGTGCTGCCTCCGCTCCCCCGATCTCGATGCCGAGCAGCCTCCGCAGCTCGCCTACGGGCAGCTCCACCTCCCAAGGAGTCACAGGGCTGGTGACATGATCGAACAGGGTTGAGCTCACGGAGCCTGCGCCGAGACGCTCCACCCACTGAGCGGCGCGCCGAGCAGCGAGGGGAGGGAGGTTGGGATCGACCCCTCGCGAGAAGCGAGCGGACGCTTCGGTTCTGAGGCCGTGTCTGGTGCTGGTCGCCGTGATGGTGGCCGGGTCCCACGTCGCAGCTTCGAGCAACACGCGCCGCGTGCTGGCGCTGACTTCGGTACGAGACCCGCCCATGATGCCGGCGAGGCTCACCGCACCACCCGTGTCGGATATGACGATGTCCTCGGGTTCGATCGAGCGGTCGACACCGTCCAATGTCACGAGGGTCTCATCCCGCCGTCCCTTCCTGACCACGAGCGATCCCTCGATGAGGTCGCGATCGAAGGCGTGCATCGGCTGCCCCAGCTCGAGCATCACGTGATTGGTGATGTCGACGATGTTGTTGATCGGCCTCACACCTGCAGACTCCAGCCGCATCCTCATCAGGATGGGTGAGGCTGTGATCCTGACGTCCTCGACGGGGATCGCGACGAATCGCCCACAGCCCTCCCGGTCTTCGACCACGATGTCGACCTCCTGTGGAGGGGCATCCTGGAAGAGGACGACCTCGGGTATCCGGTAGTCGGTCGAGAAGTAGGCGGCCAGCTCCCTGGCAACACCCAGGATGGACATCTCATCGGGTCTGTTCGCCTCGATCTCCAGGTCGAACACGATGTCGGGGAAAGGGAGCTTCGTGAAGAAGTCGTCTCCTACCTCGAAGTCTCCTTCGAGGACCAGGATTCCTTCTGCGTCATCGCCGAGCCCGAGCTCCCTCTCAGAGCAGATCATCCCGTGGGAGGAGACTCCCCTGATGGTTCGTATCCCGACTTCTGTGCCGTCTGCCAGCGTCGATCCGGGCACGGCCACAGGCACCAGAACACCAGCATCGAAGTTCCAGGCGCCGCACACCACCTCGTCGACCCGGTCGCCCAAGGTCACGGAGCACAGGCGGAGCCGGTCAGCATCAGGATGCGGGACAACCGATTCGACCTTCCCCACGATCACGCCGCGGAAGGCAACGTCGTGCTCCTCGATGCCCTCAACGGGCATGCCGAGCGATGAGAACACCGCGGAGAGCTCTTCCGGGGCCAGCATGGGGAGGTCGACGAACTCCTCGAGCCAGCGAAGAGACACCCTCATACGAACTGTCTCAGCGCTCTCAGGTCTCCTGAGAAGAGGTGACGTATGTCCGAGATGTCGTGCCTGACCATGGCCAAGCGGTCGGCACCCATGCCGAAGGCGAAGCCTGAGACCGTGGCAGGGTCGTAGCCGACAGCCTCGAGGACGTTCGGATCGACCATCCCGCACCCCATCAGCTCGAGCCAGCCATCCTCCCACGACACCTCCATCTCAGCCGACGGCTCTGTGAAGGGGAAGTAGCCGGGACGAAACCGGACGCGCCGTTCAGAACCGAAGAACTCGCGGGCGAAGTGAGCCAACGTCCCTCGCAGGTCCGAGAAGGTGATGTCCTCGTCGACTGCCAGGCCTTCGATCTGGTGGAACACGGGGCTGTGTGTCGCATCGATGTCGTCGTTTCGGTACACGCGACCAGGAACGACGATGTACACCGGTGGGGGGTGTGACTCCATGTACCGGACCTGGACAGGGGACGTGTGAGCTCGGAGGAGAACCTCATCTGCAGGATCGCCGTACCTGACGTAGATGGTGTCAGCCTCTGCCCTCGCTGGATGGCCAGGTGGCGTGTTCAAGGCATCGAAGTTGTAGTAGGCCAGCTCGACCTCAGGGCCTTCTGCGACCACGTATCCGAGCGCCACGAAGATGTCCGTGATCTCGTCGATGGTCTCCGTCACGACATGCTTGGTGCCCCGGGCAGGCTCGTAGGCCGCCAAGGTGACGTCGACCCGGTCCTCCTGGAGGAGCCGGTTCTCAGCCTCCAGCTCGATCTCCAGGCGTCGCGCTTCGATGAGCTCGGTGAGGCGGGCCTGCGCCTCGTTCAAGAACGCCCCCCTGCTCGGCCGCTCGTCTGGCGGGATCGAGCCAAGGGAGCGCCTGGCCTCGGCGAGAGCCGAGTGCCGACCGATCAGCCGCTGAGCGACCTGCTCGAGGTCCTCCAGCGACTCAGCCCCCTCGACGAGCGAAGGAGCTGCTGCGACCTGCGCTTCGACTTCCTCCATGGCGTGCTGCGGGAGGTTAGTCCTCGGGTCGTTCGGCGCTCCTGAGATTCTCAGCCACGACGTAGGCCGCTATCGATCCTGCTGCTGCAGCATTGAGGGACCCATCCCATCCGTGCGTAGGGATGGTGACCGACACATCCGCCGCCGCCACGACATCGGGCGGTAGACCCGACCCCTCCGCACCGACCAGCAAGGCGACAGGCTCCTGCAACCTCGCCGCTCGGATCGGGATCCCGCCGAGCGGAACGAGGGCCATGGTCGTGTAGCCCCGGGCTCGCAGGTCGGGGAGTGTGAGGTCGGAGAGGTGTTCGAGCTGAACGGCGAAGCAGGCTCCTGCAGATGCGCGCACTGCCTTCGACCCCCAGGGATCCGCGCTCTCTGCACAGGTGATGACACCGAACCCGAACGAGGCGGCGCTTCGCACGAGTGCTCCCACGTTGCCTGGATCCTGAACGCCCCAGAGGACCACGGCCCGTCGGGTCTGCACGGGCGATGGGACTGGGCGGTCGATGATCGCCACAGGGCCCCGAGGATGCTGCGTCTCGCCGAGCGCCCCCATCACGGCGTCCGTCACCACCACGAGATCACCACCCATGGCCGTGATCCGGCGCGTGAGATCGTCCTCCCGTGTCGCGAACACGCGCCTGGGAGTCGCTCCCGCATCGAGAGCGGCTCTGACCAGCCTGGGACCTTCGATGAGGATTCGACCGGTGCCCCGCTGCCTAATCCGTCTCGCTTCGACGACGCGGCGGTTGCGCGGCGAGGAGACGATATCGCTGTCAGGAGTGACTTCTCGCCACCTCCACCAGCTCAGAGAAGGCACCTGGATCGTTGACGGCCAGGTCGGCCAGCATCTTCCTGTCGACCGAGATGTCAGCCGCCTTCAGCCCTGCCATGAGCCGCGAGTACGACGTTCCGTGCAGCCTCGCCGCCGCGTTGATCCTGCTGATCCACAGCCTCCTGAACTGGCCCTTCCGGGCTCTGCGGTCGCGGTAGGCGTACTGCATGGAGTGCATGACCTGTTCGTTGGCCGTCCGCAGGCGCCTGCTGCGGGCTCCCTTGTAGCCCTTGGCGCGCTCGAGCACCTTCCGCCGCTTCTTGTGCGCATGCACGGCGCGCTTGACTCGAGCCATCGCTTCTCTCCTTCCCTACCTTCCGAGCAGTCGTCTGGCCCTTCTGCGGTCGCCTGGCGCCAGGTCGGCCTCACGTGACAGGCGCCGGTAGCGGCGCTGGGTCTTGGCGAGCCTGTAGTGGCCGCGCCCGCTCTGCCTGCGCCGGAGCCGGCCGGTGCCCGTGATCTTGAGCCGCTTGGCGGCCCCCTTGTGAGTCTTGGCCTTGGGCATTCACAGCTCCTCGCCTGTCTGCACTTCTTGCTCGGTCAGCGACTCCGCGCTGTCCGCCGCCCTTCGGCGGACAGGACCCAGGACCATGGTCATGTTCCTGCCATCCATGGCAGGAGGCTGCTCGAGGTTGGCGAGGTCGTCGAGGTCGTAGATGAGCCTGTCGAGGATCTCTCTTCCGACCTCAGGGTGATCGACCTCCCTGCCTCTGAACCAGAGGGTGACCTTGATCTTGTCGCCCTCTGCGAGGAACTCCTCGGCCTTCCTGCGTTTCACGTCGTAGTCGTGTTGGGAGATCTTGGGCTTGAACTTGATCTCCTTGATGACCGTACGTGTCTGACGCTTGCGCGCCTCTCGATTCCTTACGGACTGTTCGTATTTGTACTTCCCGTAGTCCATGAGGCGGACCACGGGCGGACTGGCACCGGGTGCCACCTCGACGAGATCGAGGCCCAGCTGGTCGGCGAGCCATATCGCCTCACTGAGCTTCTTCACTCCGATTTGCTCTCCGTCCGGCGCAACGAGACGCACTTCTTTGGCCCGGATCTCGTCGTTTACCCGCGGTTCGGCGATCTCTTACCTCCTCCAACAGAAAACGGCAGCAAGCCGAGGACTGCTGCCGTGAATCGTAACCGCGGCGCATCTGGTTGCGATGGCCGGGTGGGAAGCGGCAACGCCTCCGCTTGGACACGGAAGTATACGTCCGGCCATCACCAAGTCAACGCCGCTCCGGGATGAGCGGCGTCCTCCGATGCCCAGGCCGTTGTCCTCTCGGGAGCGCCATCGCGTGTTCGGACAATGGACTCGTCGTCTTCGCTGGTCGGAGGTCGATGGCAGCACGAGGGGCGAGCGGAACGATG
>CAZKJJ010000050.1:0-10204 GCA_964553055.1 uncultured Acidimicrobiia bacterium | reverse complement strand
CCTGAATTACTACGGAAGGCCGGCCGTCGCCCGCACCCCAGAAGGTCGCTTCGAGCTCTACAACAGCCGAAGGGGCTGGTACGAGTCGTACCTGGGGCTCATGTACAACCCCTACTACTTCACAGGCGGGTATGCCATACATGGCTCACCGGACGTTCCCTGGTATCCGGCTTCCCATGGCTGCGTGAGGGTGCGGATGGCGGACATGGTCTGGCTCAGAGACGAGCTGCAGGTCGGAATCCCCGTCTACGTGTACGGCAAGCGCCTCGAGAGACAGGACATCGTCAGGCCTCCCCGGTTGATACCGATCGAGGATCTGGCCAGCCTCACAGCGGCTGCTGAGCGAGCCATCTTCTGACGCCTGCCACGTGCATCTCCCAGAAGGTCGTTGAGTCGTAACGATCCACCTCTCGCTCGGAGAAGCCCTCAGCAAGGTACTCGGTTCTGCTCCACGCTCTGAGCCGCTCAGCCGCCTGCGCATCGTCCAGCGACTGATCGCCCACGAGCTCGGTGACCTCCGCCACCCAATCCAACATCCTCGCCTCTGCCTCCGCCAGCTTGGCCGCGACATCGAACTCGGGACCGAAGTGAGCGAAGCCGACGAAATGGGGCTCCAGCGCCGCCATCCTTCGCATCTGCCTCGCCGCCTCTTCGGGATCGAAGTCAGGCGGAGGCGTCAGCGGCATCACGAAGTGGCCGTGCGGATAGCACACGCCTGCCGAGTCTCCGACCAGCAAGCCGCCTGAGTCCTCCTCGTAGTAGGCCACATGATGCCTGGCGTGCCCTGGCGTGTGCAGGACGGCGATGGATCTGGACCCTCCGAGCGGCACCTTCGATCCTTCCTCGAGGACGAGTAACCGACTCTCCGCGACGGGCTCTATAGGTCCCCACATGTCGAGCAGCTCTTGGTGGCCGTAGATGCGGGCTGCGGAGCTCCAGAGCCGGTCGGGGTCGACGAGGTGGCGGGCGCCCGACGCGTGGACTCCGATCCTGGCCTTCGGGAATCGGGCCGCGAGCGTGCCCGCCCCTCCCGCATGGTCGAGGTGGATGTGTGTCACGAGGATCGCGGACAGGTCGTCGACTCCCAGGTCGTCGAGGGCTTCGACGAGATGTGGCAGCGTCGACGACGGCCCCACCTCGACGAGGACGCGCTCAGGACCGTCGAACAGGTAGCACGCGAGGCGCTGAGGCTGGCGCTCCATGTAGGCGTCGATCATGTAGAGGTGGTCGTCGAGGCGCTCGATGCTCGTCACAGCCAGACCCTATACCTGAAGCGTCACCCGCCGCAGTTCCCCTGGAGAGGGTGGAAAACGTGGATATCAACCTGATCCTCCTCTGCGGGCGGCTGGCTGCGCCTCCCGAGATACTCGAGGGCGATCTCACACGAGTGAGGTATCTGGTGGCCGTACGCCATCGCGAGAGGCTCGATGTCATTCCCGTGGTGCTCGCCAACCCTGGGCCCTCTGATCTCGGTCCGCGGCCGGGACAGAGGGTCTGGCTCACAGGCTCTCTGCGCAGGCGGCTCGCTGAGGGCGGTCGGCCAGGGACGCTCCAGGTGCTTGCGGAATTCGCACGGTTACCCAACGACGAGGAGCCCGACTTCGGAAGCGGGTGCCCTCGCTAGCCTCCGGCATCTGGTGAGGATCGCCATCGCCTCGAGCTCGATGTTGGCTGCGGAAGCAGGTGCGCGACTCGCGGAGGCAGGGGGCAACGCCGTTGACGCGGCCCTGGCGGCCGCGATCGTGGCGGCCACGACGGAACCAGGCGTGTCCTCCCTGGGCGGTGGGGGCTTCATCACGGTGTGGCCGCCCGGCGGTGCTCCGGAGACGATCGACGGGTACGCCGAGATGCCCGGCCGAGGGGGAAGACCAGAGCAGCTCGGGAAGGCCCTGGTCGTAGCCGAGTTTCCATACGGTGGGGGAGTCAAGACGATGGTCGGGCATGGCGCAGTGGCGGCGCCGGGCTCTCCTGCTGCGTTGGAGCTGGCCCATAGCCTGTACGGCAAGGCCGCCTGGTCGGAGCTGTTCGGGCCTGCCCTCTCGTACGCTCGCGACGGGTTCCCCATGCCCCCCGCTGCCTATCGATATCTGATCACGAGCTACGACGCGATCTACGGCGCTGCCGAGCAATCGGTGCTCGACGCCACCGGTTCACCCGCTCAGCCGGGCACCCCGATCGTCATCCCAGACCTTCTCGGGACGCTCGAAGCGCTGGCATCCGAAGGGACCGGCATCCTGTACCGAGGTGAGCTCGCCGCTCGGATCGACGCGGAGATCCAGGCGCATGACGGCCTCCTGAGCGCACGGGACCTCGCGTCGTATGAGGCAACCAGGAGGGCGCCTCTGAAGGCGGAACTCGGTGGCTGGACGCTCGCCACGAATCCACCGCCTGCCATCGGCGGAGCCACACTGGCCGCCATGCTGCTCCTAGCAGCACGTCACGGATGGCGAGAGCCGGCACGTGCCGAGACCGCCCGAATGATCGACATCCAAGCCGCCGTGCTGAGCCACAGGAGATCGCACATGGACACCGCCGATGATCTGACGGCCGAGGTGTCGACCCTGCTCGAGGCCGCTGCGTCCGGGGATCCCGGCTTCCTCACATCGGGAAGCACATCCCACACCTCTGCGGTCGACGCGGAAGGCCTCGCATGCTCCGTGACGGTCTCGATGGGCTACGGGGCAGGCGTTGTCCCTCCCGGGACCGGGTTGTGGATGAACAACCATCTGGGTGAATTGGAGCTGAACAAGGCAGGCATCCATGCGAAGCCGCCAGGCACCCGGCTCGCATCGAACATGGCGCCGACGGTCGGCAGGCACCCGGACGGAGGCGTACTCGCCATCGGGACCCCCGGCGCAGATCGAATCGCCACCGCCACGATGCAGGTACTGGTGAACCTCATCGAGATGGGCATGGAGCCTCAGGAAGCCATAGACGCCCCTCGAATCCACGTGGAGGGAAGCGGCAAGGACATCGTCGTCGTGCACGAGCCGGGAGTCTCCGTCCCCCCCCAGCTCGAGACGAGGGCCTTTCAGGACCGCGACATGTTCTTCGGGGGCGTTGCTCTCGCCACGAAGTCGCCTTCTGGCACGCTGGAGCCTGCTGCTGACCCGCGACGCGAGGGCAGCACAGCACTCCTCTGAGATGTACTCGTTCCTCGTCAGGCCACGCTGGCTCGTAGGCCATTTCCTGGCCGCATTGGCCGTCGGGCTGTTCCTCGCGGCCGGGTTCTGGCAGCTCTCCAGGCTCTCGGACCGGATCGCGAGAAACGATCTGATCAGATCGAGAGCTGCCTCCGAACCTGTGCTGCTCTCGGCCGCGCTGGCAACGGTGACGGGTGACCCAAGCCACGAGCTCGAGTACCGCACCGTGACGGTGACAGGCACATACGACCCGGAGAGGGAGCTGTTGGTCAGGTCGAGGTCGCTGGGCGGCCTGCCAGGCTTCCACGTCGTGACCCCGCTGCTCGTGGGAGACGAGGCCGTCTTGGTGAACAGGGGGTTCGTTCCCCAGGAGCTCGACGATCCCCCGATCGGGCCTGCCTCACCTCCCGCAGGTACCGTGACCGTGCAGGGCCGAGTGAGAGCGTCGACCGAGGCACCGGCCATCGGACCGAAGGATCCCACCGAAGGGCTGCTGGAGCTGGTGTTCTGGCTCGATGTGGAGAGGATCAGCAGGCAGATGCCGTATCGGCTCGCCCCTGTCACCTTGGAGCTGATCTCCCAGAAGCCAGGCTCGACGTCTGAGCTTCCCGTGATCCTTCCGGAGCCGGTCTTGGACGATGGCCCGCACAGAGGCTATGCCATCCAATGGTTCTCCTTCGCCCTCATAGGCCTCGTGGGCTACGCCCTGCTCATTCGTCGGACCGCCCGCCGTCCTGCGGAGAGGTGATCGAGGAGGCGAGACCCTCGATCACGGAGATGTGCGGCGCGGCACGAAAGACCGCAGGATCGAGCCTGATCTTGGATGAGCGGTCTCCGCCTCCGACGACGATCTCCTGTGGGTCCAATACCTGCGAGTCGACGAAGACAAGCAGCTCGGGAGGAAGTCCAAAGGGAGTGACCCCTCCGATCATCATTCCTGTGACCTCGATCGTCTGTTCAGGGGTGGCGAACGACAGCTTGCGAACCTCGAGCAGATCCCGCACCTTGCGGTTGACGTCGAGCTTCGTCGTGGCCAGCGCCACGCACACGGCGTACCGGCCCGGTGGCCTCCTCGAGGCCACCACGATGGCGTTTGCCGAGACGCCGGGATCGACGCCGTAGCGCTCGCAGAAAGCAGCCGTATCGGCGTAGTCCGGGTCACAGGGCATCACCTTGTAGGCAGCATCCAGGTGCTCGAGGTGGGCGACGACCCGTTCGTGGGTAGCGCTCATGCCACGGAGGGTAGAGGCAGCGGGAACAAACCGACCCCCGTCTGCGTTACTGACTATCTAATGAGGCTCGAGCATGCTTCCATGGCGGGCCCGGCAGTGGGGACCGAACCAACCTGGCGTGAGCATGCCGCCTGCCGAGGATATGACCCCGACCTCTTCTTCCCAGGATCCGAGCCGACACCAGGCGACATCGCAGCAGCCAAGGCCGTCTGCGCCACCTGTCCTGTGCAGGACGAGTGCCTGACCTTTGCCCTGCAGACCAACCAGACCGAGGGTATATGGGGCGGGCAGACGCCAACAGGACGGCGCAAGTTGCGGAGACGTTGGCTGGAGGAAGTACGTCGAGCAAGCTGATCAGGACTCGTCTCCTGAGTCCCACCTGAACCAGCGAGCAGCCACGAAGCTCGCAACGGCGGTCCAGGTCACGAGGAGCAGCAGGTGATCCCAGCCGAGAACGGAGCCCGTCAGCTCCTGGTCGAACGACCTTCCGAACAGCTCTGCGAAGTGGCGCAAAGGAAACACAGACGCGGCGTTTGCCAACCAAACGGGAAGGTCTTCGTTGGCTATGAAGATCCCGCTCACGAAGGCCAGAGGAAGGATGATGGCGTTGGCCACCGCTGGCACCGCGTCGCCTCTTCGGATCACGCCCACCAGTGCCAGCCCGAGCGCCGCGAAACATGCCACCCCTGCGGCGAGCGTCAGCAGAGCCACGGGTACGTTCGCCCAGATGAGTTCGAAACCGTAGAGCACGACGCCGGCGGCCAGCATGAGCACCACCGATACGGTGGCTACCCATACGGCGGACCCGATGCGGCCTGCCAGGTACACCCACGGCGGCAGGGGAGTGCCGCGTACGCGCTTCAGAATGCCTTGATCGCGGGCGATGCCGGTGCCAATCGCCAGGTTCGTGAACGTTGCAGACACAGCAGCGAAGACCGCTATCGAAGGGGTGAAGAACTGGATGAAGTCATCACCTTCTGCCCCCTCGCCGAAGACGAGGCTGAAGAGCACCAGGAGCAGGAAGGGCATGCCGAGCGTGAAGCCGGCGGCGAGCGGGTTTCGCCAGAACATCTTGTCGTGATGCCGGATCTGCATCCAGGCCTGGGCGAGGCGTCTGCTCATCGATCCTCGACCAAGCCGAGATAGAACTCCTCGAGCGACGGTCTCCTCACCTCGAGCCCCTCGAGGGCGATCGAGTGCTCGAGGGCCCAGCCGGTGAGCAGATTGAGGTCGCCCACCAGATCGTCCGAGCGGTACACGTACCAGCCGTCTGCCGAGGGTCTCACCTCCAACGGCGGAAGCCCAGCACCGGAGGGGAGCCGGAAGGCGATCGTCGACTCATCTCCGATCAGCTCCTCTGGGGGGCCTTCGGCGACGATGCTGCCCGCGACGAGGACGGCGACTCGGTCGGCGAGCCGATGCGCCTCCTCCAGGTAGTGGGTCGTCAGCAGAATCGTCTTGCCCAGCTTCCTCAGGCCAGAGATGAGGTCCCAGGCCCGCCGGCGCGCGGCAGGGTCGAATCCGGTCGTCGGCTCGTCGAGGAAGAGGACATCTGGGTCCCCGACCAGGGCCAGAGCCAGATCGAGCCTCCGCTTGTTGCCTCCAGAGAGGGCACGGACAGGCGCTGCGGCATGATCCGAGAGCCCGACGGTGTCGAGGACCTCCTCCACGGGCAGAGGGCTCGTGTACGAGTGCCCGTAGAGCTGTACAGCCTCTGTGACTCGCAGTTGCGGCTCGATTCCGGCCTCCTGGAGCATGATGCCGATCCTGTCCCGCAGCTGCTCCCCTCTGGAGCCGGGATCCTGCCCCAGGACTGAGACGTGGCCAGACGTCTGAGACCGATAACCCTCGAGGATCTCCACGGTGGTGGTCTTGCCTGCGCCGTTGGGACCGAGCAGTGAGAACACCTCGCCTTCCTCGACGGCGAAGCTGATCCCAGCCAGCGCCACGGTCCCCTCGTATACCTTGCGGAGTTGGGAAACGACCACGGGGGGAGCCATGGCCTCGATCTTCGCTACGACGTCAAGAGCTGAAGGCTCTTGCGCAGGTAGGCGAGGCCCTCCACCCTGCGGATGTGGCCTGCGCTGCTGCGGAACTTCTCCCCGATCTCGGCGTGGGACAGCCCTTGCTCCCGCCAGTAGAGCACGCGTCGCTCGAGGGGTCTGAGCCGCTGCGACTCCTCGGGAGTGGCTCTGGGAGGACGTGGGATCTCCGTGTAGGAGATGACCCGTTCGATGTGATCGACCCCAGACTTGAACCTGGAGGCGATCTCGTCGGTGGTGAGGCCCTCGTCGAGGCGCGCCAGCACGGCTCTCTCGAAGGCTCGTAGGCGAGAACGGTCCACGCCCTAACCCTAGCGTCCGTGAGGCGATCGGAGGCGCCGTACAATGCTTGGCTGCATGACTGTGGCGCGACGTGACGTGCGGATCGTGGAGGTGGGCCCGCGAGATGGGCTGCAGAACATCCCCGCCTTCATCCCGACCGAGGAAAAGGCGCGGCTCATACGGGCGCTCGCCGAGGCAGGTCTCTCCTTCATAGAGACGACCAGCTTCGTGAGCCCGAAGGCTGTCCCGCAGATGGCGGACAGCAGACAGGTGGCGGCGACGCTTCCCGCCGACTCGGTCGTGTTCTCCGCTCTCGTTCCGAACATGAGGGGGTTCGAGGCCGCGCTCGAAGCCCGCCTGCCCCAGATCGGAGTGCTGGCGGCCTCCACGGACAGCTACAGCCTTCGGAACACCAACTCCACGGTGGCCGACTCCCTCGGTCGCATTTCGGAGATCACGAAGGCGGCTCACAGGGAGGGCATGTCCGTCAGGGCGTACTTGTCGTGTGCCATCAGTTGTCCCTACGAAGGGCCCGTCCCTGTAGCGAGCGTCTCCGAGCTGGCGGAACGGTTGATAGCACTCGAGTGCGACGAAGTGATCCTGTCGGACACCGTGGGGGACGGAACGCCTGCTCGCGTTGGCGAGCTCCTCGCCCATACGCTCGAGAGCATCGCTCCTCAGCGTCTTGGTGTGCACTTCCACGACACCTACGGTCAGGCCCTCGCAAACGCGGCTCGAGCGCTCGCGGAGGGAGTGAGCAGATTCGACTCCTCCGTGGCGGGGCTCGGTGGCAGCCCCTCCGCACCGGAGGCGGGTGGGAACCTCTCGACAGAGGACCTGGTCTTCATGCTCGAGGGCGAGGGCCTGAAGACAGGCGTCGACCTGGAGGCACTGGCGAGGATCGGGCTCGACTTCTGCACCCGCTTCGGACTCCAACACGCGAGCAGGACGGGCAGAGCCGTGGGCGGCCGTTCCATGGCAGGCCGATGAGGACGATCTACGAGTCAGAAGAGCAGCTGGCCTTCCGAGAGCAGACTCGGCGTTTTGTCGAAGCCGAAGTCAAACCTCGCGCAGACGCGTGGGAGGAGGAGGGACACGTCCCACGGGAGGTGCTCGAGAAGATGGGAGCCATCGGATTCTTTGGCCTGCGGGTTCCCGAGCGCTTGGGCGGCATCGGGAAGGGCCCGATCACGTCTGCCACGTTCGCGGAGGAGCTCGGTCGGTCGACGTACGGCGGGTTTGCGGCAACGGTGCTCGTTCACACCGACATGGCCTCTCCGCATCTCCTCAGCGCAGGCAGTGAGCAGCAGATCTCCCGGTGGCTTCCTGGGATCCTGTCAGGAGAGGTCATCACGGCCATCGGCGTGACCGAGCCGGATGCGGGATCCGACGTGGCCGCCATGAGGACGACCGCTCTTCGCGAAGGTGACGGGTACCTGGTGAACGGGTCCAAGATGTTCATCACCAACGGCGTGTTCGGGGACCTGTACTTCGTGGCAGCCAAGACCAGCCCTGAGGCGGGTTCTCGTGGCATCTCCATGTTCCTCGTGCCCAAGGGCACGGAAGGTTTCTCCGTTGGGAGGGCCCTCCGCAAGCACGGTTGGAACTCCTCGGACACGGCAGAGCTCGTCTTTCATGACTGCTGGCTTCCTGCGGATTCGCTCCTCGGGGAGGAGAACCAGGGCTTCTATGAGATCATGCACAACTTCCAGAACGAGCGCCTCGTGCTGGCTGCGGCCGCCATCGGCGAGGCGCAGGCAGCCCTCGAGCTGACGTACGAGCACACCAAGCAGCGGGAAGTGTTCGGTGGGCCGCTCTTCGACAAGCAGACGGTGCGGCATCGCCTGGCGATGCTCCAAGCCAGGACGATGGCCGCTCGGCAGCTCGTCTACCACGCGGCATGGGTGATGGAGCAAGGCGACGATCCGGTGGCTCCCGTGTCCATGGCCAAGGCTGTGGCCGGCGAGCTGGTCAACGAGGTCATGTACGCGTGTGTGCAGTTCTTCGGAGGCTCCGGCTACCTGAGGGAGTCGCCGATCGAGCGTATGGCACGAGATGCAAGGATTCACACGATCGGCGGCGGAGCCACCGAGATCATGCTCGAAGAGATAGCCAAACGCTCGTGAGCTCTGCCTACGAGGTGATCAAGGGGCTACGGGCCGTCCGTTCGTTCTCGCCGCAGCCGATCGACTCGGAGCTGCTGATGGCGATCCTGGAAGCGGGTCGCTGGACGGGAAGCTCCCGCAACAGTCAGCCATGGGAGCTGGTCGTCGTGCTGGAGCAGCAGGCTCGTGAGGAGCTGAGCGGGTGTGGCAGGTACGCGGAGCCCCTCGCCGCGGCGGCGGCTGCGGTGGTCCTGGTGGGAAGACCCAAGGCGTCCGACTTCGACATCGGGCGGCTCGGTCAGAACCTGATGCTCGCGGCTGCCACCTTCGGCCTCGGCTCCTGTCCTGTCACGCTTCACAACCAAGATCGTGCCCGCCGCCTGCTGGGTGTGCCTTCGGATCATCTCTGCGGGTACGCCGTGGCCCTGGGCTATGTGGCAGATACCCGGCACCGACGAACGTGGATTCCCCGCGGCCGGCGGCCCCTGGCAGACGTCGTCCATCTCGAGCGGTTCGGAACCGAATCTGCGCGCTAGGCACTCAGGGAATATCACACAGATCGTATACGCTGAGTGAGGTTCTAGGAGGTTCTGCATGGACACACAGACGTTGGCGCTCCCGGTCCTGCCCATTCGTCATGGGGTGCTGGTGCCACACATGGTGGTCACCGTCACCATCGAGTCGAAGGAAGCGGTGGCGGCCATCGAGGCAGCCGCCAACAGCGCAGGTCGGGTGCTGTTGCTGCCGCACATCGGAGATGCCTATGCATCCGTCGGGGTGGTGGCGGAGTTCGAGGAGATCGAGCGGGGCCCGCGGGGCCCGAGATCCGCAGTCGTCAAGACCCTGGCCAGGGCCGTGGTCCACGGAGCGGGCAGAGGCTCCGGTGACGCACTGTGGCTCGACGTCGAGATGGTGCCAGAGCCGCACTCACACAGTTCCGAGGTCATCCAGCTGGCCAGGGAATACCGGGCTCTGGTGGGGGACATCCTCGCCCATCGGGGTATGGCGGCGGTCGCGGACCGAATCACAGACATCGACGACCCCGGTCAGCTGGCTGACCTGGCCGTGTATTCGCCTGACCTCGACGTCGAGAGGAAGGTGGAGCTGCACGAGACCGTGGATGTGGGGGAGCGGCTCCGGCTCGTCACCGGATGGATGAGAGAGATACTCGCCGACATCGAGCTCCGCGAGCAGGTGCACCAGGACGCGAGGGAGAAGATCGACCGGTCACAACGGGAGTACCTCTTGCGTCAGCAGCTCGAGGAGATCAGAAAGGAGCTGGGAGAGGGGGCCGCCGACCTGGCTTCCGAGTACAGGAGCAAGATCGAGGCGGCAGGGATGCCGGACAAGGTGCGAGAAGCCGCGTTGGGCGAAGTGGAGAGGCTGGAGCGGATCGGGGA
>CAZKJJ010000049.1:5115-10549 GCA_964553055.1 uncultured Acidimicrobiia bacterium | reverse complement strand
TTGGTCGCCTTCGAGCACGAGAACAGTCCGAAGGACCGGGGCCCGTACTCCGATACGGTCCTGTGGAATCCTTCAGCGGCCTGTTCGAGTGCCTCGTCCCAGCTCGCCTCGCGCAGGGATCCGTTCGTCCGAACGAGCGGGTGGGTCAAGCGGGTGTAGGCCATGTCTCTCCTCGAGAGGTACCTCGAGGCGAGCCTAGCGACGGGTCTGGTCCCAGCCGGACGTACCAAAGACGCTTTCCCACTGGATCCCTGCGATCCTGCGGAGAAGGGTGGCGCAGGCGCGTTCCGCCTCGTCGTGACCCGCGTTGGCGGCCACCGCGGCTGCAACGTCTCGCTGGTGGTGAACGAAAGCCACGATCACGAACGTCCCTGCACTGCCGGCGTGTCCGCTCACCTCACCCAGCTCCCCGAGCTGCTGCACACCCCAGCCGAGGGCCGGGCCTTGCTCGGTAGGCCTGTGCAGGTACCGCACGGCCGCGGCAGGCAGCAGGTCATCGACTCCCCGGAAGGCACGGAGGTGCATCTGGAGGAACCTTCCGTATCCGCTGAAGGCCACATGGACGTCACCGGCCGGTGCGATGACGGCAGGGAGTTGGTACTCGTCGTCAGGAGGATGCGGAACGATCCGTTCTTCTGACAGCAGGTGTCCCCATGGCGCTCCGGGGTCTTCGGCAGCAGGCCACCCGACACCGCCCCTGATGCCGAGCGGGTGCAACAGCCTATCCACGAGCATGTCCTCCCAGACGGAGCCGCCCGCAGCTTCGATCACGGCGCCTGCCAACCCGTAGCCTGCATTGGAGTACCTGACTTCGCTGCCAGGCTGCCACTCGGGCTCCCTGGCGAGTAGGTAGGCGGCCAGCCGCATCCTCTGCTCGGGAGGTGAGCCGTCGCCGAAGTCGAGGCCCTCGAACTCCTCCTCTTCCTCGAGTGGTGGCATCGCAGCCGTGTGACGGAGCAGCATCTCGAGCGTCACATCCCGGTAGCCCGGATGACAGATGTCCGCGAGCTCTGGGAGGACATCGAGGACGCGTGTCTGCCACTCCAACACTCCGTCTTCGACGAGGCTTGCTGCGAGGGTGGCGGTCATGGCCTTGGCGTTGGAGCCGATGTGGACGGGGTCGTCTGGAGCCGCCGCCTCGTCGCCCCCCGATCTGCGGTACCCGGAGACAGCCGTGTACCACACGCCTTCGGATCCCACGGCCGTTGCCCAGAGCGCGGGAGCTCTCGCTCGGACTCTCGTCTCCTCGAGCGACTCCGCCGGAATGCCCATCCGCTGAGACAATACCGGCGCGTGATGCCGCGAAATCGGGTGCCACTGAGCATGGGCTTGTTGCTCCTCGCCGCCACGACCTGCTCTGTTCCCGCCGACTCTCCCCCCACGGCCCCCCAAACGACCGTGATGACCAACGCGGATGTGTCCACCGAGGTCCCCACGACGTCCCTGCCGCCAGGGGAGTGGTTCCTCGTCTGGACGACGGCGCGGCTCCCGGACGGCTTCAAGAGCCTTCTCGAGGGAACTCCAGGGATCACCGAGGTCTCGGTCGTCTGGGCCGGAAACGCGCGTGTGATCGAGACCCGCGACGAGGACGGCATCCCGGTGGACACAGCGCCTCGGGGGTTCTGGATCCCGGTCGAGATCCAGCGGATCGACCCCGAGGGCCACCGCGGCTTCGCTCCTGAGGAGGTGGCGGACGCTCTGGGATCACTTCAGCGGGATGAGGTTCTCCTGAGCGAGTCGTCTGCTCGACTTCGGGAGTTGGGGCCTGGCGGCACGCTCCGTCTCTGGGAGGGGCAGGAGCTCGAGGTAGCGGGCGTGGTGAACGACACGTGGGTCGGAGCGGCCGAGATGGTCACGACGAGGCCCAGCGCTGTTCAACTCGGCGCTGAGCTGCCGCGTTATGCGATCGTCCGCTACCAGGGTGAAGTCAGTGACCTCGAAGCTCGGCTGGCGCGAAGCGAGACGGCAACGCGGGTGAGGTCGGTGGAGGAGGCGCCGGTGTTCCGCCACGCGGATGCGGTCCGCTCGCAGGTGGACATCAAGCTGCGCTTCGGTGAGTTCAGCCTGAGCCCGCTCGAGGGCAGACAGGTCGAGGTCGATCCTGCTTGGGTCGAAGCCAACATCGTCACGAGGGAGATTCCACTCCTCGGCGTCGTGACCTGCCACCGCGATTTCGCAGGCCTGCTCGAGGAGGTCATGACTTTCCTCGACGTCTCGGGTCACAGCGACGTCATCGACCCCGAAGCCTTTCTCGGATGCTGGAACCCGCGGTTCATCACGGGAAGGCGTGATGTGTCCCGCCATGCCTGGGGTATCGCCGCCGACATCAACTTCGGGAACAGCGCCGACGGTCCTGCCTCGCCGACCGACGAGGCCCTGCTGGCCGCGATGGAGGCGGCAGGCATCACCTCAGGTCACGAGTGGCTCGATCCCGACCCTGGCCACTTCGAGTGGTACGGGAACGAGCAGCCACCTGGGTGATACACCTCCCGGGAACGAACCAGGTCGCATGGACGTAATATCGGCGGTCGAGAGGAGGCGGTATGTCAGAGTCATTCGTCAACGAGCCGCTGACCGACTTCACAGACCCTGACAACGAGAAGGCCTATCGGGAGGCGCTCGCCGAGCATGGAGACCAGCTGGGGTTGCACGTCCCGCTCGTCATCGGCGAAGACGAAGTCGACACCGCTCGAGAGATCGTCAGCGTCAACCCGTGCGATCCCTCACAGCTCATAGGCAGCACGGCATCTGCCGAGCCCGGTCAAGCCGTGCAGGCGCTCGAAGCCGCATGGAATGCATTCCCAACCTGGTCGCAGCGCTCAGCTGAGAGCCGCGCATCCCACATGAGGCGGCTGGCAGGCATCCTCAGGGACTTCAAACACCACTTCTCGTCTCTGATGACGTTGGAGGCGGGCAAGAACTGGGGCGAGGCGGACGCAGACACGGCAGAGGCCATCGACTTCTGCGAGTACTACGCGCAGCGGGCCATCGAGCTCGAAGCACCCTATGCGCCGACGCAGACGGACACGTCTGTTCTGATCCCGCTTGGCGCTGGCGTTGCCATTCCCCCGTGGAACTTCCCCCTGGCGATACTCACCGGCCTCACTGTGGGGCCTGTGGCCGCAGGCAACACGATCGTGTTGAAGCCTGCCTCGAACACCCCGATGATCGCCGCCGCCTTCATGGATGCCGTCAGAGAGGCGGGTTTCCCGCCGGGTGTCATCAACTTCCTGCCTGGCGCCGGCTCAGAGGTCGGCGACGTGCTCGTCGACCATCCTCAGACGCGGTTCGTCAACTTCACGGGATCGAAGGAGGTCGGGATCAGGATCTCGGAGCGAGCGGCCAAGGTGCACGGGGGACAGCGCTGGCTGAAGCGTGCCTACCTCGAGATGGGCGGCAAGGATGCGATCGTGGTCGACGAGACCGCTGACCTCGACGATGCGGCGGCCGCGGTCGTGGCTTCTGCCTTCGGGTACCAGGGCCAGAAGTGCTCAGCCTGCTCGAGGCTGATCGTCGTCGACGAGGTGCATGAGGCGCTCGTCGATCGGATCGTCGAGCGCACGGCCGCTCTCGAGGTGGGTCCTGCAGAGGAGAACTACGCGGTCAACGCCGTGATCTCGCAGGCTCAGCACGACGCCATCTGGTCGGAGATCGAGGCAGGGAAGCAGCAGGCGAAGGTGCTCGTCGGCGGCGAGAGGCCCTGGGACGCCGGCTACTACCTCGAGCCCACCATCTTCGGCGGTGTCCATCCCGCCTCCCGTCTCGCACAGCACGAGATCTTCGGTCCCGTACTAGCCGTGATCGAAGCTCGCGACTTCCAGGAGGCCCTCGCTATCGCCAACGGGACCGAGTACGGGCTGACTGGAGGCGTGTTCTCTCGGGACGAGGACCGCATCGAGCGGGCACGCCGCGAGTTCCACGTGGGGAACCTCTACGTCAACCGCAAGATCACGGGGGCTCTGGTGTGGCGCCAACCGTTCGGCGGCTTCAACATGTCGGGCTCGAATGCCAAGGCGGGCGGTCCCGACTACCCCCGGTTGTTCATGGAGATGAAGACGATCGCGGAGGCCTGAGCCCCCGTTCCGGTCAATCTCAGGCCCCATAGAGGGGTCTGAGATTGACACGAAACGCTAGAGACCGAGGCCAACCAGCCGTTGTTCGCCGGCGTAGACGTTGAACCCCCCTTCTCGGAGGAAGCCAACCAAGGTCATCCCCAACTCCTCGGCGAGGGCAACCGCCAGAGCCGACGCAGCCGAAACCCCGCACACGACGGGAATGCCTGCGACGGCCGCCTTCTGCGCGATCTCGAAGCTCACCCTCCCTGACACCATCAGGACGACATCGGGCAGAGGCCAGGTCCTCCCCGCCAACGCCCCCACCACTTTGTCAACCGCGTTGTGCCTGCCAACGTCCTCTCGAATCTCGACCAGGCCTCCTGCTGGCGTGAACGCCGCGGCCGCGTGCAACCCGCCCGTCTCGTCGAAGGCGTCCTGTCGTTCCCTCAGCAGACGAGGCAGCGTCGTCAAGACGCCTGTCTCGACCTGCGGCCCCTCAGGCAGCCGAGCCGCCGCCACCCTCACCGCGTCGATGGATGCTTTGCCGCAGACTCCGCACGACGAGGTCGAGTACGTGGTGCGTCTGAACTGCTCAGGCTCGACCTGGATGCCCTCGGCCAACACGAGCTCCCACCGAGCATCCTCTGGATGCCCCGCGAGCCTCCGAACGCCCGCAACGGCCCCAGGGGCGCCGACGATTCCCTCAGTCAACGCAAAGCCGAGCACGAGGTCCTCCTCGTGGCCAGGCGTGCGCATGATGACGGCCAGCTGGGTGGCTCCGAGCCGGATCTCCATCGGCTCCTCGACGACCAGCGAGTCGTAGCGGCTGGCGGCTCCTTCCGGTCCGAACGATACGATGCGGGCGCGGGCTGTCACCAGCCGGACGCTACCCTCGCGCGCATGGATTTCGTACTCCCCGAGGACCTCCGCGAGCTCCAGCTAACCGTGCGCCGCATGGCCCAGGAGAGGGTAAAGCCGGTCGCCCAGGAGCTCGACGAGAAGGAGGAGTACCCGGAGCACCTCTTCCGGTTGTTCGCAGACATGGGTCTGATGGGGCTGGGCCTGCCTGAGGCCTACGGGGGCTCGGGGGCAGGAGCCCTCGGCCTCGTCGTTGCGATCGAGGAGATCGCCAAGTACTGCCAATCCTCGGCCCTGATGGTGCTGTTGAGCAGGCTGCCTTCCAGCCCAATCCTCATCTCAGGCAGTGAAGCCCAGAAGCAGGCGTGGCTGCCAGGCATCGCAGACGGGAGCATCCGGGGCGCCTTCGCCCTCTCCGAAGTCGATGCTGGCTCGTGGGTAGCAGGCCAGACGGGAAGAGCGACACGGGATGGGGAGGGCTATCGGCTCGATGCCAGCGGGCGCCGCGTCTCGATCATCTT
>CAZKJJ010000049.1:0-5105 GCA_964553055.1 uncultured Acidimicrobiia bacterium | reverse complement strand
TCGACGCCCGCAAGGTCTGGATGTCGGGCGCCACGGTGGCCGATTTCTACACGGTCTTCGCGAAGACCGACCCGGAGGCGGGTCACCGCGGGTTCTCGGCCTTCATCGTGCCGCGGGCCACCGAAGGAGTCTCGATCGGCACGCTCGACCGCAAGATGGGCGTCAAGGCAGTCCCAACCGCCGAAGTCATCTTCGATGACGTGCGGGTCCCATCCGCCAATCGAATAGGCGAAGAGGGAACGGGCTTCAAGACAGCCATGCTCTCCCTGAACTCCATGCGCCCCATCGTCGCCGCCAGAGGCATCGGCTTGGCAGAGGGAGCCTTGATGTACGCCGTCTCCTACGACAGAGGGCGAGAGGCGTTCGATCAGCCGGTGTCCGACTTTCAGGGGATCCGATGGACGTACGCCGAGCTGGCCACGGAGATCGAAGCTGCCCGACTGCTCACCTACCGGGCTGCCCTTCTCGTCGACGAGGGCAAGTTCGGCAAGGAGCACGTCGCCTACCTGTCGATGGCCAAGTACTACGCCACCGAGCTGGCCGTCAAGGCTTCCGGCTGGGCTGTGCAACTGCTGGGAGCAGCCGGATACATGAAGGACCACATGACAGAGCTCTACTACCGCGACGCCAGACAGCTGACCATCGTCGAAGGGACCACCCAGATCCAGAAGAACCTGATCGGCCAGGGGGTCGTCGACCAGGACATCTGGTGGGACTGAGCCCGGTTCCTGTCACGTACGGTCTTCTGCCGCCACCGCAGGCCGCAGGCGTTCCTCCAGGCCTCGGGTGATCCCGGACGTCAACGCCGCGAACAACGCCAGCGCCCCGGACACGCCCACGACGATCTCCGCCGCGTGCGGGCTGCCCATGGGACCCTCCTCTCTCGCACTGACAGCCAGCAGCAGCCAGGCTCCGACCAGGAGGAGAGCCAGGATTCCCGGACCGTAGGCGCGCCTGGTTCGCAGCAACCCGTAGCCGAGACCGAACGCCCCGCCAAACAACAACCCGAGCAATACACCACCGGCCAGGCTCCCCACCAGCGACAGAACCCCGTGGGAAGTCGTCGCAGTCCAGCGGCCCAGCGCCACTGCCGTGACAACGAGTCCTGTCGCCGCGCCGGCCAGGGAGCCGGCTGCCGCCCCCGAAGCAGCCCTCCCTGCCGACGGCCAACGGTCGAGCCGAGCCCAGCTCCACTCGGCCACGACCCCCCAAGCGGTGAACGACAGGCCGAACGACAGCACGTTGACCGAGGCCGCCCCGATGACCCTCGCCTCCGAGTCGCTGTCCGAGAACAGCAGCACCCCCGCAAGGACCGCCAAGACCATGCCGAACACAGCCCCGCGCCCTGTCCCGCGACCTGGAACCCAGCGGCGAACAGCGCCGTAGAGAGGACCGAGCAGCAGCCCGAACGAGCCTCCGGCGACCAGCAGGAACAGCGTCCCTCCCGGTGTGAACACGGTCTCCTGGCCCTCGGTGACCGCCGCCAGCCGCATCGCCAGCCGGAGTCCGGCTCCCATGGCGAGTCCCCCAACTGCC
Organism: uncultured Acidimicrobiia bacterium; assembly: GCA_964553055.1. Classification (GTDB taxonomy): domain Bacteria; phylum Actinomycetota; class Acidimicrobiia; order Spongiisociales; family CAZKJJ01; genus CAZKJJ01. The sequence continues at coordinate 3,569 of CAZKJJ010000049.1, read as the reverse complement.
CCCGCCGTCAGGGCACGGCCGAGCCAAGGCGCCATCCGCTCCCATCTCGACTGCCGGGTCGTCGTCACGAGGCCAGCGTGCCCTGCCGCCGTTCCGAAATCGTTACGGGAGCCGGGCGATCGTCAGGAGAGTGATGTCGTCTTCCTGCTCCCAGCGACTCCCGACGAACGCCTTCTGGGCATCGAGCAGGCACGAGATGAGCGGCTCGGAAGGCTGAACCGCCTGTATCGACTCGACGACTCGGTGAAAGCCGAACATCTCCCGCCCTGGCCCGTGAGCTTCCACTAGCCCGTCACTCGTGAGCACCGCCACGTCGCCAGGCTCGAACAGAATCTCCGCCTCGTCGTACTCGGAGCCCCGCAACAGCCCCAGCGGCATCCCCGTCGCGCGCACCTCGTGCACCTCGCCGTCCCGCCGCAGGTAAGGCAGATCGTGCCCTGCGTTGGCGAACACGAACCTGCCGGTGTCTGCCTCCAGCACCCCGTACAGACAGGTCACGAACATGGCCTCTGGGATGTCAGGCTCCAGGAGGTCGTTGACGGTGCGAAGCACGTCGGCGGGCGACGATCGTGTCGAGGCGCCCCTCAGCAGGGTCCTGCAGGTGGCCATGACCATCGCCGCGGGGACGCCCTTGTCTGCCACGTCGCCAACCACGACGGCCCAGCGTCCATCCTCGAGAGGGATGAAGTCGTAGAAGTCACCGCCCACCTCCCTGGCAGGCTCGTAGTAGACGTCGATTGCCCAGCCCTCGAGAGCGGGCAGCTCCTTGGGAAGCAAGTCGTGCTGGATACGCCTGGCCACGTCGAGCTCCTGCTCCACCCTCTCCCGCCTCAGCGCCTCAGCCTCCTGCTCCTTGACCATGCGGCTCATCCGAAGCGCCGGAGCCGCTCTCGTGGCGAGTCTGTCCATCAGCTCCAGGTCGAGCGACGAGTACCGCATCTCGGCTTCGCGGGGCCCCAGCAGGAGCACCCCCACCAGGTCACGCTGGCTGATGAGAGGGACCGCCACTTCGTAGCCGGCTTCCCTGAGACGCTCCAGCGGAGTCTGGGCGAGATCGACAGTTTCTCCTGCCTGGTGTAGGAAGTGCTGCTCCTCCATTTCGAGGTCGATGTCTTGACCTGCCTCGCCGCTCAACCAGGTGGCCATTCCGGTGGGGTGCAGGGTGTCGGTGACAGCATCCCGAACTTGGTGACGGAGTTGGTCCAGGTCGACCACCTCGTTGGCTCTCGCCGCGAAGGCTTCGACGACCCGTTCGGCGTCGTACTTCTCCCTGTAGAACCGCCTGTCCACGATCGACTGGATGCGGCGTCTTGCCGGCTGAAACCCGACCACGAGCAGCGCGCCTGTCAGTGCCCCTGCGATGCCCGCTTGGGCCCCCGTGAGCTGGTCCCCTATCTGCTCTCCTGTCAGGAGGACAATGAGTCCCGCTACCGCCAGGAAGGCGAAGACCACCCCAGCTGAGAGCGCTCCGTAGACGAGAGCCCTGTTCGCCACGAGTTCGATGTCGAAGAGCCGGTATCGGAAGACGGCGAACCCGATCGAAACGGGGAAGAGGAACACGGCTGCCGTGAGCAGTATCAGCAAGTTGAGGTCGTAGATGGCCCGCAGACGGTCGGTGGCCAGCACGAGGCCGAACGCGTCCGTCGAGAGCTCCGGCTTCAGCGCCCAGAGCACGCTGAAGGAGCCCACCGCTACGACGAACGAGAGCAGGACCGGGCGGGCCCTGAGGCGTTCGTCGGGTTCTGCCAGAGCGACCGTTCGATACAGCTGGGAGGCGACGACCGCCAACGGGAGGCCCGCCGTCCACAGCAGCTTGACCCCCGAGGGCCATGATGCAGGGTCGATCGCCTGCGAGGCAGTGGCGACCACCAGCAGCCCGCCGAGGGTGAACACCGCGTATCTGGCCCACGCCGGCACCCAGCGACCATTCGGGAATACGAGAAAGAAGGCGATCAGGCTGATTCCTGCCAGCGATATCCAGTAGTTGGGCAACTCGTCGAGCGAGAGGATCCCGACTATGCCTGCTGCCGTCTCCCAGCCGGCCCCCTCGAGAAGGCTCAGTGGAGCGAACAGGCTCGTCCCTACTGCCATGAGCATGGCAGAGCCGAGCACGGGAACCCAGGATGCCCTTCGAATAACGAGCAGCACAGACGTCAACGTGAACACCGTGAAGCCCGCGAAGTGGAGGAACACCTGAGTTGTCCTCACGAGGCCCTGAGGGAACAGGAGCAGCAGCTGCTCGTCGATGCCCGGGTTCACAGCCAACGGACCCTGCAGGAGGGGCTGCTCTCCGACCGCCCCCGAAGACAACAGCTCGAGGAAGGCGGCTGCTGCCACGATCGCGCTGAGGCCGATCGTCACCAGCCAGAACGCCCACAGAAACGGTGACACATCGAGGGTGGCACTGCGGTCCCGGGGAGCCGCCTCCACAATCATGGCCCTGCCACCTCGGCCAGCTGATCGCCCGTGAGTGCCCTGGTGGGACCACCCAGGTATGCCACAGTCCGGCTGGCGTGAGCGACAGGCTCGATCAGATCGGGGTTGAACTGGTGGCAGGCCAAACAGTTGGAGATGCCGTCTCTCGGGAACGAGTGAGGCACATCCGGTGCGCCATTCTGTCCTGTCCCGTGACATGCGAGACAGGTCCTGGGCGTCGCCTCCGCGTACGGAACGTCGAGAACGTGGGGAACGTTGGCGGGGTCGTCACCCGTCGCCCAGATCAGGGCCAGCGCGAAGCCAACCACCACACCCGCGAGAGCACCTACGGCGACGAGCACGGTCCGGACGGCACGATGTTGAGCTGTCTGCGGGCGCCGCTCCTCCGGATACCACACAGCCAGCGCCACCCATCCACCTCCCCAGAGGATGGCCATCACCGCCCATCCGGAGGGGTGGGCAGAGGTGTCGAATGGGAACGCCAGGGAGGCCACGGAGTAGAGCACGAGGGCTCCCCCCACGCTCATGGCTGTCAGGCGGTAGCCGCGAGGGCGAAGGGAGGCCAGCAGGCTCAACACCAGAACCGATATGAAGAACGCCGCCATTGCTCCCCAGTGTGTGGTGTGGTCCTGAGCACCGTCCGCCGCACGTTCTATCTCTCTGGACGCGGCCAACAGCATGGGTATGACGGCCAGACCGGTCAGGGCGAGCCCCGGGCCCATGGGTCTGGGAGGAGGCCACAGCAGCCGCCTCCGCTGTGGGTGGAGAGCGGCGGCAGCCGCTACCGGCCCGAGATAGAGGATCGAAAGCCACTCGAACCTGCCCACCGACTGCCACATGACCACCGTGAAGACGACCGACACGACGACGAGCTGCTGCATCCCTGCGATGTTCTCCTCAGGCTTCCTCCGCTGGGCGAGGGCGCCCACCAGCGCGAGCGCGAAGAGGATGCCGAAGGAGATCTCGTGGACCCGGTGCGACACGGCCCCCGCTCCCGCAGCCTCCTCGTACGGCTCGAGGAACCATCCGAGGCCGATCAGCAGCAGCGGGCTGAAGACGACGAGGACCCCAACTGTGATCCAGACCGCAGCCTGGAAGCTTCGTAGCCTCACTCTGCGCTCTGTCATGGCTCC
>CAZKJJ010000048.1:6742-10645 GCA_964553055.1 uncultured Acidimicrobiia bacterium | reverse complement strand
GGGAGGAGCCGAGCCTCGAGGACGCGTTCATCTCCCTGACGGGTCGGACATTCGAAGAGGCGGCGGAGGAGGCCGAACCCGGCCCCGAGCCGCTTCCCGAGCGATGAGCAGGCCTGCCCCCCTCGAGCACTTCCGGAGGACGGTCATCGCCCGCGCCTACCCCAGGGTGATCGGCGCCAACCGAGAGCCCTCATGGGTCTTCTTCGAGATCGTCCTTCCTCTGCTGGGAGCGGTCGCCCTCGTCCTCGTCTACCGATCACTGGGAGCGCCAGCCGAATTCGAGGGCTTCGTGATCATCGGTGCTGCCATGACGGCCTTCTGGCTGAACACCATCTGGAACATGGCGACACAGCTTCGCTGGGAGAAGGAGGGAGGGAACCTCGAGATCTACCTGGCCTCCCCTGCCCATCTGATGTACATCCTCACGGGCATGGCCGTCGGAGGAAGCTTCTCGACGACCCTCCGCGCTGTGGCCGTTGTGGCCTTCGGCGCCTTCGCCTTCGGCGTGCCTTTCGACTGGTCTGAGCTCCCCGCGGCCGGTGTGGTGCTCTTCTTCACCATCACCTCGCTGTATGGGGTGGGGATGGCCCTCTCCTCACTGTTCCTGAAGTTCGGAAGGGATGCCGAGCAGGGCATCTCCACGCTGGCGGAGCCCGTCTACCTGTTCACTGGCGCCTACTTCCCTGTCAGGGCACTCGGACTGGGACTCGCCGTTCTGGGGAGCCTCATACCGATGACGCTCGGCATGGATGCCCTTCGGCAGCTGCTGCTTCCAGGAGACGCCCAGGAGCTGGCGAGCTGGCAGGTCGAGCTGGCGCTCCTCGTCTTCTACACGGTGTTCATCTTCTTCTTCGCCAGGGCCGCGCTGGCGAGGATGGAGCAGGCAGCCAAACGCGACGGGAGGCTCACGCTGCGATGGCAGTGAGGCTCGATGCGCTCCGCCGCGGCCTCCTCTCGGCCTTCCGGGTCGGGTGGGCGGTCGAGACCAACTGGGCGAGCCCGGTCGTGAACCTGTTCTTCCAGCTCCTCAGGCCTCTTGGCGGCGCGTTCATCCTGGTGTTCATCTACGAGGTGGTGACGGACGAGCCCACCGAGGGAGCTCTCGAGTGGCTGGTCATAGGCGCAGCCATGTGGTCCTACGTGATGAGCGCCCTCCAGGGCATCTCCTTCGCTGTCATCCAGGAACGCGAGTGGATGCGGGTGCTCAAGTACGTCGTGATCACGCCGCTTCCCTTCTCCGCCTACCTGCTAGGCAGGACCGCAACCTGGGTGGTCTGGGGGACCCTGCGGGCAGCTGCCGTGCTCGCCATCACCACGCTTCTGCTCGACCTCGACCTTGCGCCAGGCGAGTTCAACTGGCCGATGCTGACCGCGGCCATGATCGTCGGGCTGATAGGGCTCCTGGGCATCGGCATGACCTTGGCGGGTGTCTCGCTCGGTGTGGCACGCCACCCTTTCGGCGTCGGGGAGGGAACGATCGGCGTCCTGTACCTCCTGTCGGGAGCGATCTTCCCTCCTTCGCTGCTTCCGTCGTTCGTCCAGCCGATCTCCTACGTGCTGCCACTCACGTACTGGCTGGAGGCGGTCAGGCAGGCGATGATCCCCGGATACGGCGCGTCGGCCATCGGTATCGAGGATCCTTGGGGACCGCTCCTCCTGACGACGCTGGCGTGGCTCATCGCGGGTGCAGGGATCTTCCGGTTCTACGACCGGAAGGCCCGCGCCGAGGGCCGCTACGACCGCACCACCGAGTACTGATCTACCTACGGCGACTGGCTTCGAAGTGGGCGATGTGCTCGTCGACGGACCGTGAGGCAATGACCTCGCCGACGAGGTCCAACGGGAGGTCGTCCAGGCTTCGGAAGCGCACGCACGACCTGCCCATGTCCAGGCGCTTGCCCGTGGCCCGGTAGCGGTCCCTGAAGGCCTCCTCGTCGTCTCCGTAGACGCCCATGAGGTACAGCGACATGTACTGCTTCTGCGAGGCAAGGCCCGCATACGACAGCGGCTGTCCGTTGTACGTGTCCGGATACCTCGCCAGCGGCACCTCGTAGGAGATCATCCCCCAGCGCATCGTCTCGACGTACCCCTGAGGAAGGCTGTCCAGGATGACCCGACGAACCGTCTCGATCGCCTGCCGACGCTCAGGGCCGAGCTCCGCCAGATACTCATCGACCGTGGCCGCTGCAGATCGAACCATGACAGGATCGTACCGGCCCCACACCGGGTGCTCTCTTGGGCACGGTCGGCCGACGAGGGCGCTCAGGTCGGCTTGTGCAGCTCCCACACCTGCTCGGAGGGGTATCGCCGTGCCCAGTCCGCCGTCACCCAGAACCTGACCTCTGAGCCGCCGTGGGGCGCCTGGAGCTCGAGAAAGCGGGTCACCACGAACCCGGTCTCCGAGAAGAGTCGGAACCATCGGGAGATGGGAAGGCTGAACTCGATGCCGCCTGGGTCGTCGACGGCGTCTCTCCAGTCCATTCGGTACAGCGAGAAGTAGTCGCGCTCGAGCCTCTCGCCTATCGGAATCGTTCCGTCCTGCGGGCTGCACACCGCCGACAGCGTCGAGCTCGACAGGAACACGAGGACTCCTCCAGGGCGGAGCAAGCGGTAGGCCTCTCCGACCCAGACGAACGGATCGCACCAGAGGGCAGCGCCGTACTCGCTGATCGCGAAATCGAACGACGAGTCCGGATAGGGCACGGCCTCTGCGTTGCCCTCAACGAGCGTGAGGTCGACGCCGTGGTGGGAAGCGAGACGTCGCGCCGTCTGTAGTTGACGCTCCGAGATGTCGATCCCGACGACCGTGGCGCCGCGCTTCGCCATCCACCCAGACACGTAGCCGGTGCCGCACCCCAGCTCGATGGCGTCGAGGCCGGTCATGTCTGCAGGTAACAGACCCAGCTCACGCTCAGGGATTCCCCAGATGCCCCAGGAGGGCTCAGACGCCGCCCAGTTGCGCTCCCCCGCCTCTACCCACTCTTCGGCTTGCCCATCCCAATGATCGCGGTTGACGACAACGTGCTCCGGTAGGTCTGTCATGACCGCGCCATTGTGGTGGATTGGACGCTGGGCGCTGCCCAGGACGGCTGGACGGCCCTGGACGAGACCGTCCAACAAGGGGCTGGAATCTGTCTCAGAGCGGGGGTATGGTCGAACATATGTTCGAGAGAGTGGGGCTTCCCGAGGGGTTGGCGGACACCGCGCCCGGTCCGGAGCTGGCCCGGATGCTGGCGGCGGTCGATCGCTCCCGATTGAACGGCTATGACATGGTGACCCTGATGCAAGCCAGGGCTCGCCAGGTGGCCCACGATCAGGCTGAGCTCTACGCCGACATGGTCGAAGTCGCCTACTGCCTTGAAGGCGGCGCCGATGCTCCGGCGGCACGAGAGCCGCAGATGTTCGAGTTCGCCTCAGACGAGATCAGGGCTGCTTTGGTGTGGACTCGGCGGGCCGCAGACGCACAGCTCCACCTGGCGATGCAGTTGCGAGAGCGCCTTCTTCGTGTCTGGCAGTCCCTACGGGAAGGGCACATCGACCTGCCGCGGGCCAGGACCATCATCGTAGAAACGGCTCACCTCCCGGAAGAGACCGCTCGCGAAGTGGTCGAGGCGGTCATCGAGCAAGCTCCTGGCATGAACAAAGGCCAGCTGGCCGCTCGGATCCGGAGGCTCTGCCTGGAGCTGGATCCCGGCCAGGCCCGAGAGCGCTATGAGCTCGGGGTCGCCGATCGGAAAGTGGTCGTCTCTGCCAACCCGGACGGGACCGCCAACCTACTCGGACTCCAAGTCGCACCCGACCGGGCGAACGCAGTAGGGCGTCGGATCGATCGCCTGGCCCGGGGACTGAAGACCGCGGACGATCCTCGGAATCTCGACCAGATCCGAGCAGACGTGTTCCTCG
>CAZKJJ010000048.1:0-6732 GCA_964553055.1 uncultured Acidimicrobiia bacterium | reverse complement strand
CGACCTGCTGACTGGTTCCGCGCAAGCCGGCCGGGCGGTCGTCGACATCGAGGTCGACCTCCAGACCCTCACAGGGATGACAGAGCGTCCCGGAGAGATCCCAGGCTGGGGACCGGTCATCGCCGACATCGCTCGACAGGTGGCAGCTGACCACCACAAAGGCGAGTGGCGCGTGACCGTCACCGATCCGGACACCGGTGCGGCCATCTGGAACGGAATGACCCGACGTAGGCCCACGCCATCTCAGCGGCGCTTCGTAGAGGCCCGGCACCGCACCTGTGTCTTCCCTGGATGTCGCATGCCCGCCCGGCGCTGCGATCTCGATCACATCTGGGCATGGGCCCAAGGAGGGCCCACCACTTCAGAGAACATGACACCCGAATGCAGGCACGATCACACTCTGAAGACCCGCGGCGGCTGGAACGTCAGGCGCACCGGGCCCGGCCGATACACCTGGACCAGCCGCCTCGGACACACCTACACCAGGCTGCCCCCTTAGCCTCTACCCTTGCCCGCTGTGGATCCACTCGCCGCCTTCTCCCCGGCTACCAGAGCATGGTTCGAAGCGTCCTTCGAGGCCCCGACTGAAGCCCAGTCACTCGGCTGGCCTGCCATCCACCGCGGCGAGCACACCCTCATCCATGCCCCGACCGGATCGGGAAAGACGCTGGCCGCATTTCTCTGGGCCATCGACCGTCTGCATCACGAGCCGACACCATCCAGGGGGGAACGCTGCCGTGTGCTCTACGTGTCGCCCGCAAAGGCGCTCGCCTACGACATCGAGCGCAACCTGCGTGCGCCCCTGATAGGGATACGGCACGCCGCGGCGCGTACCACCTCCCAGGAGCTCCCCGCGCTCACCTCTGCGATGCGCACAGGAGACACCGAGCCGGCGGCGCGCCAGCGTATGGCACGCCATCCGCCCGACATCCTCATCACGACCCCCGAATCCCTCTACCTGATGCTCACGTCCCAGGCGAGACGCATCTTCGGCTCGGTCCGCTGGGTGATCGTCGACGAGGTCCACGCCATCGCAGGAACCAAACGAGGCGCCCACCTGGCCCTCTCGCTGGAGCGGCTCGAGGAGCTGGCGGGGACCAGCCCGCAACGGATAGGTCTCTCCGCGACTCAGCGACCACTCTCTGAGATCGCCCAGTTCCTGGGAGGTGGCATCCTCGACGAGCACGACCGCTGGCAGGCTCGTCCAGTGGCTGTGGTCGACGCGCCAGGCGGGCGGAATCTCGACATCGAGCTGATCGTCGCCGTGGACGACATGGCGGCTCCTGCCCCACAGGAGCCGGGCTCCGACTCGCCTAGCTATCCGTCGATCTGGCCGGCGGTGTATCCCCGCATCCTCGAGCTGATCGAAGCCCACCGATCGACGATCGTCTTCGCCAACAGCCGCAGGCTGGCCGAGCGCATCTGCGCCCAGCTCAACGAGCTGGCAGGTGAAGAGGTGGCCCGATCACACCACGGATCGGTCTCGCGTGAGCAGCGGGTCGCCATCGAGGAGTCCCTCAAGCGGGGAGAGCTCCGAGCAGTCGTAGCCACCTCCTCACTGGAGCTGGGGATCGACATGGGCTCCGTCGACCTCGTCATCCAGGTGGAGTCGCCAACCAGCGTCGCCAGCGGGCTGCAGCGGGTTGGACGCTCGGGACACCAGGTAGGTGGCACCGCCACCGCCAAGGTGTTCCCGAAGTACAGGGCAGACCTCCTCGAAGCGGCCGTCGTGGTCGACCGGATGAGCCGTGGACTGATCGAGACCACCAAGATCCCCACGAACCCGCTCGATGTCCTGGCCCAGCACGTCGTCGCCGCGGTTGCCATGGACGAGATCGCAACAGACGACCTGTACCGGCTCGTTCGCAGGGCAGCTCCCTTCCGGTCACTCGGCCGCAAGCCGTTCGACGCGGTCCTCGAGATGCTCGCTGGTCGCTACCCCTCTGACCTGTTCTCGGAGTTGAGACCCCGACTGACCTGGGATCGCGTCTCGGACACGTTGAGGGCGAGACCAGGCTCCCAGATGGTGGCGGTTCAGAATCCGGGAACCATTCCCGACCGCGGGTACTACCCCGTCGTCCTTCCCGACGGAACCAAGATCGGAGAGCTCGACGAGGAGATGGTCTACGAGTCCCGCGTTGGAGATGCGTTCATCCTCGGTGCCACGACGTGGAGGATCGCGGAGATCACGCCCGACCGGGTCGAGGTCGTCCCCTCTCCCGCAGACGCTGCCCCCAGGATGCCCTTCTGGCATGGCGACAGCCTCGGCAGACCTGCCGAGACGGGCAAGGCGCTCGGAGAGTTCATACGGCGTATCTCGGCCCTCGACGCGCCAGCCGCCGAGAGGGAGCTCGTCGAGGAATACCGGCTGAACAAGAGAGCTGCCAAGAACCTCCTCGTCTACTTGGAGGAGGAGAGGGAGGCGACGGGGACGATTCCGAGCGACCGGACCATCGTCGTCGAGCGGTTTCGCGACGAGATCGGCGACTGGAGGCTCGTGATTCTCTCGCCATACGGGGCACGAGTCCACGCCCCGTGGGCCATGGCCCTCACGCAGCGGTTCCGAGGACGCTACGGGCACGACGTCGACGTGATCTGGGCGGACGACGGCATCGCTTTCCGCTTCGCCGACGCCGATGATCCCCCAGGCGAGGTGTACGTCGATCCCGAGGACGTGGAATCGCTCCTCCTGGGCCATCTAGCCGAGACGGCGCTGTTCCAGGCCAGGTTCCGCGAAGCCGCGGCGCGGGCGCTGCTGCTGCCCAGGCGCAGACCAGGCAAGCGCACACCCCTCTGGCTCCAGCGAAGGAAGGCGGCTGACCTGCACGCGGTTGCTTCCAAGTTCGGCTCGTTTCCCATCGTGCTCGAGACCTTCAGGGAGACGCTGCAGGACGACTTCGACCTGCCGAGCCTTCATCGCCTGCTGAGCGATATCCGCGCTCGAAAGATCCGACTGGTGCCGGTCGACACGCGATCTCCGAGCCCCTTCGCCTCGTCCCTGCTGTTCGACTTCGTGGCCGCCTTCCTCTACGAAGGCGACGCCCCTCTCGCCGAGAGGAAGGCAGCAGCCCTCAGCCTCGACAGGGAGCTGCTGGCGGAGCTACTCGGCGAGGAGGATCTCCGTGAGCTGATCGCGCCCGAGGTCACCGAGGCGGTCGAGCTGGAGCTGCAGTGGCTCACGCCTCAGCGTGCTTCCACGACCCCAGAGGCGATCTGCGATCTGCTCAGGGATCTCGGGCCCCTGACGGAGGGCGACCTCCAGATGAGGAGCTCGGTCGAGGACCTCCGAGCCACCCTCGAGGAGCTGGAGGCGAGCCGACGCATCATCCAGGTGGGGTCTGGGGAGAGGGTGCGGTGGGCGGCCATCGAAGACGCAGGGCGGCTGCGCGACGCCCAGGGAATGCAGCCTCCCCCAGGAGTCCCCTCCGCCTACCTCGAACCCGTTGCGGACCCGCTCGGCGACGTCGTGGGACGGTTCGCGCGCACCCACGGCCCCTTCCCAGCAGTCCAGGCAGCGGAGCACCTGTCACTTGCGCAGGCAGTGATCGTCGAGGTACTCGGGAGACTCGAGTCGGAGGGAAGGGTGGTCAGGGGAGCCTTCAGCACACAGGAGGAGTCAGAGTGGGTGGACACCGAAGTGCTGAGGAGGCTCAAGCGGAGGACGCTCGCTGCGCTTCGCAGTGAGATCGAGCCCGTCTCACAGGCAGCCCTTGGCCGCTTCCTTCCTGAGTGGCACGGGGTCGGCGGTGAGCGAGCTGGCACGGCAGCCGCCATGCGCGACACCGTCAGACAGCTACAGGGTGCGTCGCTGCCTGCTTCCATCCTGGAACGTGACGCTCTGCCAGCCCGACTCGACTACTCGCCCGAGCTCCTGGACCACCTCATGGCGACAGGCGACGTGGTGTGGGCGGGAGCAGGGAGTCTCGGACCCAGGGACGGGCGCATCGTTCTGTGCTTCCACGACCAACTCTCGCTGTTGGGGGCGCCCGAGTCCGCAGACCGACCCGAGACGGCCCTCCACGAGGCGCTCCGTAGCCACCTCTCCGCACGAGGGGCCTCGTTCTTCCGAGATCTCTATCAAGCGGTTGGGGGAGGCGATCCGACCGAAGTCCTCGATGGTCTGTGGGACCTCGTCTGGGCGGGCGAAGTCACGAACGACACACTGGCGCCGCTGCGCTCCTACTTGCTGGGAAGAGCAAAGCGGTCAGGCCGTGCTCCCCTCTCGTCGAGCTTCCCACCTTCGAGCTCAGGACGCTGGTCACTCCTAGAGGCGAGGAGGGATGAGGATCCAACGAGGGAAGCCACTGCCCGGACCCTTCAACTGCTGGAGCGGCACGGCATCGTGGCTCGGGAGTCGGTCAGGGCAGAGGGCATGCCGGGCGGGTTCTCCGGGATCTACCCCATCCTCAGGCGACTCGAGGAGACAGGAAGAGTGAGGCGCGGATACTTCGTCGAAGGCCTCGGGGCGGCCCAGTTCGCCTTGCCGGGAGCCGTCGATCGTCTCCGTTCCGAGCCCTCGGACGAGCTGCCCATGCTGCTGGCCTCGGCTGACCCCGCCAATCCGTACGGAGCCGCCCTCGCCTGGCCTGAGACGCCTTCGGGAGGCAGGCCCTCCCGAACGGCAGGATCGTACGTCTTCCTGTGGCGCGGCTCCCCTGTGGCGTTCTTGGAGCGAGGCGCCAGGACCGCTATGACCTTCACGGACCAGGACGAAGCCCTCAGAGCTGGAGCCGTGGCGATGAGCCAGGCAGCAGCACGCAACAGGAGGCTGAGGCTCGAGACCGTCGACGGAGAGCCCGCCTATCTCACGGGACTCGGCAAGGCGATGGCCGACCTGGGATTCACACCCTCCTACAAGGGAGGCCTGGTCCTTCGTTGACGCTCACGCCATCCCCGAGGTCGCGGCCCCTATCAGCCCCCCGTCCACGGACAACACGGTCCCCGTGATCCAGCTCGCCTTGTCCGAGCACAGGAAGACGACGGCGTTGGCCACATCCGATGGCTCTCCCAGTCGCTTCATCGGATGCAGGGCGGCGGCAGCAGCCTCGTCGTGAGCCCAGAGCATCTCTGACATCCGGGTGCGCACGATGGCCGGTGCTACCGCGTTGACCCGAACCCGCGGCGCGAGCTCCATGGCGAGCTGTCTCGTGAAGTGAGCGAGTGCAGCCTTCGAGATGTTGTACGCCCCTGTGACAGGTGACGGTCGGAACGCCCCCGACGAGGACACGTTGACGATGGCGCCACCGTGTGACGCCAGCCATCCCTTCCAGGCAGCCTGGGTGTAGATCAGCGGTCCCAGCTGGTTCACCGCCCACGTCTTCTGCACCGCCCCGAGGTCGACATCGGTCAGCGACCCCGGGGCAGGGTTCGTGCCCGCGTTGTTGACCAAGATGTCACACGAGGAGAAGGCGTCGAGCGCCGTCTGCACAGCTCGGTGCGCGTCTTCCTGCGAGTCGGCTCTGCCCTCCACAGCTCGCACCCGGTCTGGGTCGTCCAGCTCGGTTGCAGCCCGCTCGAGGTTCTCGGGCTTCCGCCCCGTCACCACCACGCCCCTCGCTCCTGATGCCAGCATCTCGCGCGCGACGGCCAGCCCGATACCCCTGGTGGCACCCGTGATCAAGGCGACTCTGCCGTCGACCCTGACGTCGATCACTGACCTCCTCGCTTCACCCCGCCGTAGCGCATGCGGGTGTCGGACATGGCGGCAGCCCTGGGAGCCTCCTGGTCGCCAAGCCCGCAGTCGACCAACTCACCGACGAACAGCGTGTGGGTGCCGAGGTCGAGCGACTGCCGGACCTCCAGCTCTATCCAGGCGATCGCGTCGTTGAACACGGGTACGCCCGTCGAGCCCTCGCGCACGGCGCGTCCGTTGAGGGTCATGCCCTCTCTGGTCGCAGGCTTGGAGAACTTGACGAACACACGGGTGTCCTCCGGATCCCACAGGTTGATCGAGAACACGCCGCTCTCCGATATCAGGCGGTGGGTCACCGCCTTTCGATCGACGGAGACGCCAACGAGCACAGGCTCCATGGACAGCTGGGTCATCCAGCTGGCGGTCATGCCGTTCCACTCCTCCCCCGACCTTGACCCTACGAGGGCGAGGGCGTTGGGGATCTTCCACGTCACTTGGTTGATGAGCTGCTCTGTTGGCACGCCGATCAGCCTAAACAGACCTCGCAGGCGGGACACTGAGCACCACTCGGCCTCCCCTGCCGGACTCGAGGTAGGCGGACCCCCCATGGGCCTCGGCGATGCCCTTGGCGATGGCCAGGCCCAGGCCGGCGCCCGCCGCGCTTCGTGCCGAGTCCGCCTTGGCAAACGGCTCGAAGGCCACTCCGGCGAAGTCTTCTGGAAAGCCCGGCCCTTCGTCGACGACCCGAACGATGACCGCGCCGTTGCCTGCAGAGACATCCACATCGATCGTCGTGCCCACGGGAGCGTGGCGAATGGCATTGTCCAGCACGTTGCGAACAGCCCTGCTGAGCTCTGTGGGGCTGCCCTCCACCAACGCCGCACCCGAGGAGTGCATCCGAAAGGAGACCTCCTTGCTGTCCGCCGTAGGTCCGAGGGCCTCGGCTGCACCATCGACCAGCTCGGCGAGATCGACCGGGACCCTCTCCATCACGAGGTCACCCCCCTCGAGCCTGGCGAGGAGGAACAGGCCATCCACCAGGCCGGTGAGTGCCTCGAGATCACGGTCCATGGCAGACAGGTAACGGTCGGGGTCCTCAG
>CAZKJJ010000047.1:3851-10935 GCA_964553055.1 uncultured Acidimicrobiia bacterium | reverse complement strand
CCTCAGACACACCAGGTTGAGCCGCGCAGGAGCCGCCAGCACGAAATCGGCATGCTCCTCGACCCATCTCGCCAGCTCCTGTCCGAGACGCACGTGCTCGCGCACGTGGTGGCTGATGCCTTCGACGCCGTAGTGGCGGATGACAAGCCAGAGCTTGAGCGCTCGAAACCGCCGACCCAGCGGAACCTGCCAGTCGCGATAGTCGATGACCTCGCCTGAGGTCGAAGCAGCGGTGCGGAGGTACTCGGGGACGATGGCGAGTGTCTTGATCAGGGCGTGACGGTCAGCCACGAAGAAGGCGCTGCAGTCGAAGTTCGTGAACATCCACTTGTGGGGGTTGACCACGTAGCTGTCTGCCAGTTCCAAGCTCTCGTGCATCCAGCGAAACTCAGGGCAGACCGCTGCCGTGCCGGCCCACGCCGCGTCGACGTGCAGCCACGCACCGTGGCGATTGGCGATCCGGGCAACTGCGGGCAATGGATCGAAGGCCAGCGACGAGGTCGTGCCAACCGTGGCGCAGACCAGGGCGGGTGTGCGACCTGATGCCTCATCCTCCCGGATGAGGTCCTCCAGGTGCTCTGGGCGCATGGCGAGATCGGCGTCGACCGAGACGAGGCGGAGAGCGTCCGACCCCAGCCCTGCCACGCGCACGTCTTTCTCGATCGAGGAGTGGGCCTGCTCTGAGGCATAGACCGTGAGGTCGCTCTGGACTCCCCCAACGTTGGATGAGTAGTCCGTTGCCCGCTCTCTGGCCGCCAGGATGGCACACAGCGACGAGCTCGAGGCCGAGTCCTGGATGACGGCACCTCCTTCCCGTTCGAAGGAGAACACGTCGGGGAGCCCCAGCATCTGACGCAGCCACTCGAGGACGCGCATCTCGAGCTCGGTGGCGGCAGGGCTGGTCGCCCACAGCATCCCGACGACGCCGAGCCCCGAAGAGACCAGATCGCCCAGCACGGCAGGCCCTGACGAGTTGCCGGAGAACAGGGCGAAGAAGCTCGGCGACTGCCAGTGGGTGATCCCAGGCAGGATCACGTCGTCGAGGTCCGAGAGGACGTCCTCGAACGGCTCGCCGGAGGTGGGTGGGGTGGAGGGGAGCCGCGAGAGGACCTCGCCCGGCTGCACCTGCGACAGGACCGGGTACTGCTCGATGCCCTCCAGGTAACGAGCGATCCAGTCGACGACCTCCCTGCCGCGCCGCCTGAACTCGTCAGGGCCCATGTGGTACCCACCGGCCACCCCGCTGACGCTAGTAGTGAGCCGGGCGAACGACGTCCGGTACAGTTCCTCGGTGTGAAGAAGACGGTCTTCTCGGGGATCCAGTCGACGGGCAACGTCCACATCGGCAACTACATCGGCGCCCTCCGGCAGTGGGTCGACATGCAGGACACGCACGATGCGATCTACTGCGTGGTCGACCTCCACGCGATGACGTCGCCGTACGATCCTGAGAGCCTCGCTCGATCGCGACTGGAGACGGCGAAGATCCTCCTGGCCGTGGGGATCGACCCCTCCAGGTCGCTGCTCTACTTCCAGAGCCACGTTCCCCAGCACGCAGAGCTGTCGTGGATCATCGGGACCATCACGTCCATGGGGGCGCTCAACCGCATGACCCAGTTCAAGGAGAAATCGGCGACCGGAGGTGCCCTGTTCGGTCTGTTCGCCTACCCGGTGCTGATGGCCGCGGACATTCTGATTCACAAGGCTCACGAAGTGCCGGTGGGGGACGACCAGACACAGCATCTCGAGCTGACGAGGGACCTGGCGGAGCGGTTCAATCAACGTTTCGGGGACGTGTTCCCCGTGCCTGAGCGGATCACACCGAAGATCGGGGCGCGGGTCATGTCGCTCAAGGATCCCTCAGCGAAGATGTCCAAGTCAGACGCCGACCTCGACTCGATCGTGAGGGTCGTCGACCCGCCGGACGAGATCGCCAGGAAGATCAAGGCCGCGGTGACCGACTCAGGGAGAGATATCCGGTTCGACCTCGAGAACAAGCCTGGCATCTCGAACCTGCTGCAGATCCTCTCGGCCTTCACGGGCATGCCGGTCGAGGGGCTCGTCTCGACCTACGACGGGCTCGGGTACATGGCCTTCAAGGAGATCGTGGCTGAAGCCGTGATCGGCGGCCTCGCCCCCTTCCAGAGCGCCTTCCATGCGCTCGACGACGGTGAGGTCATCGAGGTCATGCAGAAGGGGGCGGCCATCGGGAGGGAGCGGGCAGAAGCGACCCTGGCGGAGGTCAGGCTGAGAGTTGGGCTCGGCTAGGTGTGAGCGCCGGGGACGATGCCCCCGGCGCGCCATCACTCCAGGAGCGTGGGCGCTGCGACGAGCAGCACGAACGAGAGCAGGTTGAACCCTGAGTGCGTGAAGATCGCAGGGCCGAGCGAGCCGTGCTTGATCGTCAGGCGGGCCAAGACCACCCCGATGACGAAGAACTCTGGAACGGCGACCGCCAGCGCGGCCACGATCGACTCCCGGTCGTAGCTCTGCAGGCCTGCCAGGTGGACAGCTGCAAACACGAGTGACGAGACGACGACCGCCGCCGAGGTGCCCTGCCGTTGAAGGAGGAGCCGAAGCAGCAAACCGCGATAGGTCAGCTCCTCGACGAGCGGCACGAGGACAGCGGTGACGAGGGCGGCTCCTGCAATGACGAGCGGCCCTTCGAGCTCGCCGACGATCTCCACCACCTGCTGCGGGCTCTGCTCGAGATCGAGCGCCTGGACGACGGGGACCAGCACCAGCGTGAGGCCAACGTTCAGGCCGGCGCCCGCCATGAGGTACCGCATGTGGCCGGGCCCGGCCTGCAGTCCGTACGCATCTGCCAAACCTGCGTAACCCCTCCGCCCCCGCACCCACGCGAGGGCGGCCAGCGAGCCTACGTACTGGGACGGTATGACCACCAGGAACTGGAGGCCGACGCCGACCTCCTCCGAGCCCGTTCCGGCGACGACGGCGAGGAGCACCATCACGCTGAGCACCGTTCCCGCCACCAAGACGAGCACGAAGTCCCAGAAGGTGAACCGCTGCCGCATCCGACGGAGGGTAGGTGGACGGCGGAGAAGTCCCGCGCATGCCGCGGCGACCTGTCCCCTGCCGCCGCTGGTACGGTACGGGCCCCGAGCGCGGAGGACGGAGTGGAGATCGACATCGGCATCGGGAAGTCGGCGAGGCGCGCCTACGGGCTCGACGACATCGCCATCGTGCCGAGCCGCAGAACCAGGGATCCGGAGGACGTCGACCTGACGTGGCAGGTCGACGCGTTCGAGTTCGCGCTTCCCATGATGGGCTCGGCCATGGACTCGGCGATCTCACCTGCAACGGCCGCCGAGATCGGCCGCCTCGGAGGCCTGGCCGTGCTCAACCTCGAGGGCTTGTGGGCGCGGTACGAAGACCCTGAGCCCTACTACGAGGAGATCGCGGCCCTCTCTGCCGAGAAGGCGACCAGGCGAATGCAGGAGATCTACCTGGAGCCGATCAGGGAGGACCTCATCTCCGCAAGGATCATGGAGGTCAAGGAGTCGGGATGTGTCACGGCTGCCAGCCTCACTCCCCAGCGCGTCGAGCGGTACGCGGCCATAACGGCCCATGCCGGTCTCGACATCCTCGTCATCCAGGGAACCGTCGTCTCCGCCGAGCACGTGTCGACTCGATCAGAGCCGCTCGACCTGCGGAAGTTCATCTCGGAGTTCGACCTTCCTGTCATCGTCGGCGGGTGCGCCTCGTACTCGACCGCGCTGCACCTGATGAGAACGGGAGCAGTGGGCGTCCTCGTGGGCGTCGGCCCTGGGGCCGCTTGTACGACGAGGGGCGTGCTCGGGATCGGGGTGCCGCAGGCGACTGCCATCGCGGATGCAGCCGGTGCGAGGATCAGATACCTCGATGAGACCGGCCGCTACGTCCACGTGATCGCAGATGGCGGCATGCGGACAGGCGGTGACATCGCCAAGGCCGTCGCCTGCGGGGCGGATGCGGTGATGATCGGCTCGCCTCTGGCCGCAGCGCAGGAAGCTCCTGGAAGGGGCAAGCACTGGGGGATGGCCACCTTCCATCCCGAGCTCCCGCGTGGCGCCAGGGTCGACGTCGGGACGCTGGGAACCCTGCGTGAGATCCTCGTTGGACCCGCCCACGAGAACGACGGACGCAGGAACCTCTTCGGCGCGCTGCGGACTTCCATGGCGACGACCGGGTACGCGGACGTCAAGGAGTTCCAGAAGTCCGAGATCATGATCGCCCCTGCCGTCAAGACCGAGGGCAAGGGGCTGCAGCGCGCGCAGCACGTCGGCATCGGCTGAGACGTGACGGAGCGGGCCTTCGTCTCTGTCCTGGTCGTGGATCTCGGAGCCCAATACGCACAGCTGATCGCCCGCCGGATCCGCGAGGCCCACGTCTACTCCGAGATCGTCCCACGTGATCTCGAAGCCGCAGAGATCGCAGCCAGGGGACCTGCCGCCATTGTCCTGTCAGGCGGGCCGGCATCCGTGTACGCAGAGGACGCCTATGCGATCGACCCTGCCATCTTGGATCTCGGCATCCCGGTGCTCGGCATCTGCTACGGCCACCAACTCATGGCGAGAGAGCTAGGCGGGGAGGTGGCGAGGACAGGGGCCAGGGAATACGGCAGAACATCGCTCTCGGTGCTCGGGGCGTCTCAGTTGTTCGGGGATCTGCCAGATCGTCAGGACGTGTGGATGTCGCACGGCGACTCGGTGGTGGCAGCCCCTCCTGGCTTTGGCGTCGTGGCACGGACCGAAGCGTCTCGGGTCGCAGCCATGGAGGACGTCGCCAGGAAGCTGTTCGGCGTGCAATTCCACCCTGAGGTGGCGCACACCACGCACGGACAGGAGATCCTGAAGCACTTCCTGTACGGTGTGTGCGGGCTCACGCCTGCATGGACGCACTTGGGCATCATCTCCAAGGCGGTCGACAACATCTCGGCGCAGGTTGGATCGGAATCCGTCATCTGCGGGCTGTCGGGAGGTGTCGACTCGGCCGTAGCGGCCGCGCTGGTCCATCGTGCCGTCGGCGACCAGCTGACCTGCATCTTCGTCGACCACGGGCTGCTGAGGGCAGGAGAGGCCACCCAGGTGGTCGAGACGTTCGAGAAGACGTTCCAGCTAAACCTCGTCCACGTCAACGCAGCCGATCGATTCCTGGAAGCGCTTGCAGGAGTCACCGATCCAGAGAAGAAGCGGCTGGTCATAGGTGAGACCTTCATCAGGGTGTTCGAGGAGGTGGCGAGTGGCCTGCAGGCCCGGTTCCTCGTGCAAGGGACGCTCTACCCAGACGTGATCGAATCGGGAACCCGGGACGCCGCCAGGATCAAGAGCCACCACAACGTGGGAGGCCTTCCAGAAGACATGAGTTTCGAGCTCGTCGAACCGCTGCGGGGCTTGTTCAAAGACGAGGTGCGGTCGATCGGCGAGGAGCTCGGACTCCCTGAGGAGATCGTCTGGCGCCAGCCGTTCCCTGGGCCGGGGCTGGCCGTCAGGGTGATCGGTGAGGTGACGTCGGAGCGCCTGGCGATCCTGCGTGCCGCGGACGAGATCATCGCCCAGGAGATCCACAGGGCAGATCTGCACCGGGATATCTGGCAGTCGTTCGGGGTGCTCCCTGCCGTCCGAACGGTGGGTGTCCAGGGAGACGAGCGAACCTATGCGTACCCTCTGATCGTCAGGGCTGTCGAGAGCGACGATGCGATGACGGCCGACTGGGCGAGACTGCCCCATGACGTCCTCGAGAGGATCTCGTCGCGGGTCATCAACGAGGTGTCGGGTATCAACCGGGTCGCTTACGACATCTCCTCGAAGCCTCCCGCCACCATCGAGTGGGAGTGAGCACTCAAGTCGGTTTTGGCGAGGGTCGATGATCTTCTCGCTAGCCCCGCCGGCGAGGTGCTGTGGTGGACCCGGCCCATGAGCCCCCCGAAGACGTATATATCCACGATCCCGAGCTCAGAGCGGTCTTCAACGAGGAGCTCTCTGAGCGAGCGTCGCGGCTTGTCGAAGGGGCGCGTCTGCTGGGAACGCGCGACTCGCAAGGCTACGAACACCTGGCAAGGGACGCCCACACCATCAAGGGGAACGCGGGCGTCATGGGCCATCAGGAGATCGCCGCCCTCGCCAAGGCACTCGAGCACACCTGGAGAAGGCTAGAGACGGGATCGCTCGCTCCTTCGACCGAGCTTGGCCAGTTTCTCGCCGAAGCCGCCGAGCTGCTCCCGAAGCTGACCCGGCGGACCACGATCGGGTCTGCCAGGGCCAAGGCTCTCGCCGCCAAGCTCGGGTCCGAGGAGGTGCCACGCCTCGAAGCCGAGGATGCGGGACCGCGTGTGGAGCCCGACGAGCCGCACAAGCGCCTCAGGGCCCACCTGGCGGGACCCACGGCGAAGTCAACCTCCGAGCACCAAGACTTGGGTGGCCTGCTCGGGTCACTCGAGGGTGAGATCATCGGCGCCAGCACCCGTGTCGACACCGTGCGGCTGTACCGGCTCATCAACTCGATCGCCGAAACGAGGCTCGACACCGAAGCACTCGCCGCGAAGGGTCGACCGGCACCAGCCGAGGCGCTCTCAGCTCTCGGCAGGACCATGGATGAGCTCCAGAGCAAAGCTCTCGAGCTCGCAGCGGTTCCGCTCCGCGAGGTCACGGACACGTTCGCACAGCTCGTGCGCTATCTGTGCAGGCGGACCGGCAAGGAAGTCCGGTTCACGCTGGAAGCGGGAGACGCGCAGGTCGACAGGCAGATCGCGGACCATCTGAGGGAGCCTCTTCGCCATCTGGTCGTCAACGCGGTCGACCACGGCATCGAACTGCCAGACCAGAGGATCGCGGCGGGTAAGCCCGCCGCCGGCTCCCTCGGCATCAGGGCTGCCACCGCAGAGGGGCGACTGAAGATCACGGTGGAGGACGACGGCCTGGGGATCGATTGGGCGAACGTCGCCGCGGTTGCCATCGAGGGCGGGCTGGCGACCGCCGAGACGAGCGAGCCGGAGCTCTCGAGGCTCCTGTTCCGCCGAGGCTTCACGACGTTGGCGGAGCCGACAGAACTCAGTGGGGACGGCGAGGGCCTGTTCTCCGTGGCG